>DCCQ01000112.1 GCA_002314195.1 Bacteroidales bacterium UBA1077
AAGCCAACGGAGAGCGCCCGGGGGGCTGGGGCGAGATGCTCAGCGACATACACGAGAGGGGGGGGTCGGACGCATAGGCTTGATATGCGCGGACGGCCTGGCTGGCCTTGATGTACCAGCTGTTGACGCAGGTGCCGACCCTGCATTCCTGATTGGCTATCACCACGATGGTGGCATCTTTTATGCGTTCTTCGGCATCGCTCTTGAATGCTTTCAAGGCATATTCCCTCACCAAACCGTCATCGCCTTCGATGCTTGTGGAGTTGGAAGTGAATGTGGTCGAGAATTTGGTGATGTGGCCGGTGTTGACCGCTCCGTTGGAGCCTGTGTTTATGGCAAGTATACGCTCCGGGGACGGAGTTTTTACATAGAAGACATTGAATCCGTCTTTAAGAGTGGTGAACGGCTCGATGCTGAGGAACTCCTCGTATGCCTGCTTCATGATCGACTCGTATGTGCCGTTGTCGAAGTCTTCCTTGATGAAGCCGTCTCCCATCAGCACAAGGTCGAGCCTGCCTTTACCCTCCTGGAGGGTGACAACTTCACCGTCCCAATCATATTTATTCGTATCCACACCGATCTGGATTGTCAGGTCATAGACCTTTCCAGCCTGTATGCTCCGTTTTTTTTCAAGGTGAATCTCCCTACCAAATACTTCATTGGCGGTGCCGGTGGCAGGAGTGCTCGATTGGGTGCCTGAATAAGACATGGCCGGAACGATCGCGTAGCGATACTATAATGATTTTGCTTGAATATTCTAAATGCCTGGCATAGTCGTAGGTTGCTAGCATTAGCCATCAATTTTCACTGCAAATTTACCCCTCCCCTATGAAAATAACAATAGTTTGCAATTTCTTTACTGTCATCTGGGCAACGTTATCAAATAGTTGCGTCTCATAGTGCCTGAAAGTGGGTCTTCAACCAGAACGTGTTTCACAAATTGCAAACGACTGTACAACTGGTATCCAGGAATGTTTCAGAGGCGCGATGTCTATGAATATTATCGATAGGAAATAAGTCATGGGTATACATTGTGTTTCTTGTGTATGGATCTAGTAGAACTCCTTGAAACTGAAGGGAAAGAGTTGCCGAAGAATTGGGAATGGCGTCTGCGGAATTCAGGATTAGTACAATAATGTTATCAGACTATGATTTTTTTAGTAATTTTGTGTTTGTTATGCTTGAACAAAAGCCAGTTAAATTCTGAAGATATTATGAGATTACGTTCCATTATTGCCGCATTCGCGGCGATTACCATGTTTTGCTCTTCATGCTCTCCTGCCGACAAGGTCGAGGAAGCAGAGAAACCTGATGAACCGGAGCAGACAGATCCAGTGGATCCGGGCAAAGATCCCGGGACTGACCCGACACCTAATCCGGGGCTTCCTGAGGTCATTAAGATTCTGGCGATCGGGAACAGTTTTTCGGCCGATGCGGTTGAGCAGGAATTGTACGGCTTGTTCGCAGCCGAGGGGCAGAAAGCCATAATCGGAGACCTATACATCGGAGGATGTCCGCTTGAGAAGCATGCGGCGAATGCCGTTTCAGATGCCGCAGCATATAGTTATAGGAAGATAGTTGACGGAGTGAAGGTCACGACAGACAATGTGAGGATGTCGGAGGCTTTGTCGGACGAGGACTGGACCTTCATTAGCATTCAGGAAGGAGCCGGGTACCATGGATTCTACAACACAACGTACAACGGGGTCTCGCATTCGATGGAACCGGATCTGACGACGCTAATAGAAGTTGTTCGCAGGGCCTGCAAGAATGCAAGGCTGGTTTATCATGCTCCGTGGGCTGCAAAGAAGGGTTACACCGGCAAGAAATTCAGTTACTACGGTTTCGATCAGGATGTGATGTACAAGATGATCTGTCAGGCGACGCAGGATGTTCTCAAGGCTCATCCGGAGTTCAGCCTGTTCATGAATAGCATGGATGCCGTGCAGAACGCAAGAACTTCATACATTGGAGACAACATGACGCGTGACGGCTGGCACATGAACTATTCTACCGGAAGATACACTGTAGGGTGTCTGTGGTACGAGAAGATTATGGGCAAGAGCGTTGTCGGCAACAAGTATCATCCTGAGAGTCTTTCTGACTACAAGGCTAAGGTCTGCCAGACTGCTGCTCACTACGCCTGCGAGAAGCCATTTGCGGTGACGGATATGTCTGAGTTCAAGAAGCCGGACGATGAAAACGGAGATGAAAGAAAGGAAAAGATTCTGGCGAAATGGTATTTCTCTCCGGACAGGGCAAAGTCCGACGGCTGCATAAGGACCTGGACAGGGCAGGATCAGATAGGTGTCTACAGGTATAGCAACGAAGCCGGGGAACGCGGGTTCTACAATGCGAACGAAGAAGGCAAAGGTAAGCTCAGCTATGTTCAGATTGACAAGACCTCATGGCCTGGGGATAATGCCGGTCTCAGCACATTGGATGCCTCGAATGGTGGGCAGCCTGTAATGTGCGGTCCTATGCCCGGCGATTTCTGGCAGTTCGAGACGACCGGAGGCCATGAATTCCCGGAGGGGACTCAGCTGCATATCATCTACACCTACAATCCTGGCAGGTATGGAGCGAAATATTGGATGATTGAATATAAGGACGGTGATGAGTTCAAGCCTGTGCCGGCATTCGAGCGTAAGACAGAGACGCTGGAACTGAGTTCGGAGACCATCACTTACAATATGGCGTTCACGACGAGCCAGAGAATAGTGGAGTTTACTGTGACCTTGGAGAATCACACTAAGGAGTTCATTGTAAGGCAGAGATGTTGTTCCGAGTACCAGGTTAACGACAAATGGTTCGATAAGCCTAACGTCAAGTGTGTATCGCGTATTGCCGGTGACCCGAATAATGTCGAGAAGCCACTTCCGGTCATGTCGCAGGTCCTTTGAGAAGATCTAATGCTGAGGGCTTGCGTGTGGCCCTGCCAATGCCGCTTGTGGATCCGTGCGGGTGACCGACTGGAATTCCGGCGGAAGCTTACCCTGATGTTGTAATCGGTAACTATTTGTCTAATCGGAATGGACGAAGACGCCATACTTGTGTGTCGGCGTATTCATGAAATAGCAGCGAGGCGGTTGTCCCGGTCTCGCTGAAAGGAAAGTTCCTTGAAACATTACTCTATGCCTCTGTGTCCATCATCTGGGCGACCACGCCCTCGCATAAATTGATCTTTTCCATACTCGTTTTGTTTTGTTGATGCAAAGTTACTCTGGTGCGCAGCAAAAATGTGGCAGTGGGGGATAATTCGCTATCAATGAATATCCTAACGTATTCCTTTAGGTCGGTTTACCCTAAAGAGAACCCTTTATATGATTGTTAATCAATGTATTGCCGCGCACCGACTTATACAGAGCGAGTGGGCGGCAAATGCTTGTCAATGAATATGTTAGCGCATCACCTTTGGTTGAATCATCCTAAAGACAAAAGGCTTAAAGGTTGATATTCATTGAGTTGTACTTTACCATCCTCCGCAGGGTGGCATGGTGTGACAAGACACGGCCTTGGTGTCGTGCAGAGGACGTTACAGAATCTTCATCGCGATAGCCGCACAGGCCTCGGCATCGGCCAGTGCATGGTGGTGGTTAAGAAGGTCGTACCCGCAGGCGGCGGCGACGGTCTGGAGCTGATGGTTGGGGAGACTGCATCCGAAATGTCTCCGTGAGGCAGCAAGGGTGTCAAAAAACTCATAGTCAGGGTAATCCATCTGGTAGACCTTGAAGACACTCTTCAGGCAACCCTCGTCGAACCGGCTGTTGTGGGCCACAAGGGGCAACCCCTCGATTATCGGTTCAACCTTTTCCCAGACGTGGGGGAACACAGGCGCGTCGTCCGTGTCCTTTGGTCCAAGGCCGTGAACCTGCTGACAAAACCATTTGTAATATTCAGGTTCGGGGTGGATCAGACTGTAGAAACTGTCCACAATCTCACCTCCACGGACGACAACGACACCAACGGAGCAGACGCTGCTCGGGCACTCGTTGGCCGTCTCAAAATCTATAGCTGCAAAATCTGTCATCAATATTCAATTTCCTTTATTGTAAGGTTCCTGAGTTTGTCTAATGGGTTGGAGCGCTTCGACAGGCTCAGCGATCTGTCGTGTAACAGGCTCAGCAACAGTACATATTCGTAATTTCTCTTTGTCGATGAAGGGAACACGCATTCATCTGGCAATGGAAATCCCATAACGCGAGGCCATTCCGACGACATCGTCAGAAATCCTTTCCCGTAATTCGGCCGGCTCCAGCACCTCCACGTCCGCTCCATGCGAGAGGATCTCCTGTACGAAATCGAAGGTCGGGGCTATGTGGTAACTGAAGACCGAAAATCCGTCTTCCTGCACAATCTCCTTCTGTGACCCGTGCAACGGCAGCGTCCTGAAGTACTTTACCTGATCCGGCACGACGCGTATCCTGACATCCACCGGAGCCTCCCCGATGATGACGCCGAAGTAGTTACGGAAATATTCTTCCGCATCGAAGTCCTTAGGAAGCTTGAACCTTTCCTCCAGTTCCTCCATGTCCACAAAGCGGTCCAATGAATATATTCGTAAACCAAGTTCACTGTTCCCTAGCATATACCACCTCTGTTTGAAGTACTTGACGCAGTATGGGCTGACATTGAAGCAATGCGGTTCAGGATGTCGGAAGCTCTGGTAGCAGAGGCTGATCACCTTGGAGTCACGCATGGCGCTGATGACCTCGGTAAGGAACTTCTCGCTTGATGGAATCTTCTCCACAAGGATCCGGTCCTTCATGTCCGAGTTCTCCTGAAGCACGTTGTTCATGCACAGCGCGTGAAGCATCCAGTCACCAGTGTCGTCGTTCCCGACGTCTGAGTGCCCGATGTAGAACCCGAGACTTCTGTTGTTCAGAATCTCGATCCCGAACATCCTTGCGATGGCGTCCTTATGGTTGAAGAACGTCCTTTCCGACAACGGGTCGCCGGTTTCGTTCAGCGGGCTGCGTCTCCAAGCGTCACTGATGTCCCTGAACGAGATCGGTCCCCTCCGGTTGATCAGATCGACCAACCAGATGTATCTTTTGAAAAAATTCTTTGCCATAGCTTAATGAATATCTTGACACAAAGATAGCCATTTTTACTGTAAAGATGTGGCAGTGGGGAGCTTCGCTGTGATATTCAGCCATTTGGCTGTTTGTCTATGGAGCAAACCACCTAAAGGCGATGCGCCAATATATTCATTAATAATGGATTTCTCTTCATGGCTGGATTCTGCAAGCCTTGCAAACGTTGCGATGATGCGAGGAAACTGGATTACATTTGCGTCAGAAACATTGTAGAACACAATTCACCTAATTAAATATATTCATTTATGGAAGAGAACAAGACAATGAAGATTTACAATCTCATCATTCTGGATGAGAGCGGTTCGATGAGTTCGATCTACAATCATGCGCTCAGCGGGATCAACGAGACAATCAACGGCATCAGGCAGAGTCAGGAGAAATACCCTGAACAGGAGCATTTTGTGTCGATAGTAACATTCGAGGGGAACGGGATGGATGGGGTCAAGACCCGCCGCGACGGCATCCCTGTCGGAGATGTCAAGGATCTCACGAAGAAAGATTATCAGCCAGGAGGATGCACTCCGCTCTACGATGCGATGGGAAAGGCCATCTCCGAACTTGACTGCAAAGTGGAATCCGGCGACGGCGTACTCGTGACCATCATCACGGACGGCATGGAGAATTCCTCCCGAGAATATTCCGGCAGAGCGGTCAAGGATCTGGTCGCGATGCAAAGAAAGAAGGGTTGGACGTTTGCCTACATAGGAGCCAATCAGGATGCGGTAGAGGTGGCAAGGGATCTGAATATCCAGAATGCCATGAACTACGATGCCACGCCGGAGGGGATGGTCTGCATGTCCATGAAGTTCAGCAGGGCTCAGGCCGGCTTCGCCAAGAGGATACACCTCTGCGAGTCCGTCATGGCTGATGTTCATGATTTCTTCTCGGAAGAATCAGGCGAAGAGACCGTTTAGTCCCGATCATCATTCCCAAAGCACATAGTCACGGTCAAGAGCGATCCTCTTGGCCGTTCCCTTTTTCCCATCGATGTAGTAGAACCTCGCCACATGGCCGTTCACCACATCCAGAAACGCCTTTTTCACCTTGGAAACCTTCTCGTTGATGGAATTGTTCAGTGGGTCGCACAGATCGGCCACGCTTTTCCGGATGCTGTCAAGATTCTCCCTGCCGGTGATCGATGAATATATTTCCTCGAGTTCCCGCTGATGGTCGGACAGTTCCTTGTAGCGGATTCCTTCCGGGTGTTTGAGGTAAAGGAAGTACACCGCCTTGGTCAACGGGTCCATCTTTACTTCTTTTTTATCGCCATAGTCCACCAACAGAATCTCATTTTTTGAAGTGATGTGCAGATGACTCAGTTTCACCAATAGCTCCAGGATGAGGTACACTTCCTCAATGTCCATTTCATTCTTTCTCACCAGCGCGTCAAACTCCTCCATAATCCGTTTCGTCCGATTGTCTGGTTCGAGGTCCGCGACTGGCGGTTCCGCATCC
This sequence comes from Bacteroidales bacterium UBA1077, assembly GCA_002314195.1. Lineage (GTDB taxonomy): Bacteria > Bacteroidota > Bacteroidia > Bacteroidales > UBA932 > Cryptobacteroides. The sequence goes on from DCCQ01000112.1 coordinate 6,555, forward strand.
AGAGTTTCCTGTTTGGGAATCCTAAATGAAAATAGACTGCCTGTATCCAGTCGTGCCATCCGCTTCCTTGGAACGCTGTAGGCCTTCCTGGGCTGATAATCATAAATTTCCCCATCGTTCAGCCAGTCTTCGGACAGTTCCTGTTCGTCGATTAAGTTTCGTCCATCTCTTCCGCGCGGATAGTCATGACATGGCATGGAAAGTGGCGCCTGTTTGCACAGGTACATGCTGTCAAAGCCCGTGTGGGTCTCCTCTCCAACACCAGGCAGATAATACGCTTTGGCTTCCTCGGACAGCTCCGAGAGGAACCTTTCTATGTCATGTGCGAATCTGTCGTTCATGAGGTCATTCGTTTTTGTGGACAACAAAGATACTAACCGTAATTTTGAATTGCAATCCCCGATGCCTGTTCTGTGGCTCGTTCAAAACCCGTATGGTTCCCTTTGCTTCCGGCCCTGCTCATTTGATTCATAGCGGTTGTATTTTGAGGATTGAATATTATTGCGTAAACTGCGCAGCAATAATTACGCAACGCAAATTACGTAGTAATGAATATGACTACACTGAACAACCCTTTTGTCACCTACGGTTACAAAGGTCCTGAATATTTCTGCGACCGTGAGGATGAGACGGAAAAAATGATCTCCGCCCTTCTGAAGGACGGGAGACCTTGAAGCAGATATTCGAATATCTTGGACAGTCCGGAAAGAGGTGCTGCATTGCCATAGACGAGTTCCAACAGATACTGAATTTCCCCGAATCCGGTGTCGAGGCTCTTCTACGCTCGTATATTCAATTCTTGCCAAACGTGTATTTTGTGTTTTCCGGCAGCCAGCAACACATTATGGAGGAGATGTTTCTTTCCGCCCCGCTGTCAGTAGTGTAAAATCCGCATTGAAGGCCCTTGTCGACAAACAATTAGTCGCTAAAACACCACAAGGCTATCTTGTGTCCGACCGCTTCTTCGCCAGGTGGCTGTCCGGACGTGTTTTATAATTGAATATTTAGTCGTAACTTAGCGGACTGTCTGACAGGCAAAGATTTTGCGGGAAGAAAGCCCGGTCCCAGAGCCGACACCTCCCGGTCACTGAGCCCGCCGAAGTGACGGACCAAAGAAAACCAACTCGGTCACAGAGCCTGCCGAAGTGACTGGACGCCTTTAAGATTGGCTTGATTCAAAGTGGAGCTCTTAGTGCAGTATGAAGTTGATTGAACGGAATATGGCTCAGATTATCGCCTTGTGTGAGAAGCACAAGGTTGTGACGCTGTATGTTTTTGGTTCAGTGTTGGCGGACAAATTCAATAAGGACAGTGATGTGGACTTTTCCGTCATTTTTGACCGTGACTCGTTGCCCCTCATGGAATATGGAGACAACTATTTTGACTTCAAATTCGCATTGGAAGACCTCCTTCACCGTGATGTTGACCTGATTGAATATAATGCTGTCAGGAATCCGTACTTCAAAGAAGAACTTGACGAGACAAAGCAGTTGATCTATGGACAGACATCTTAAGGCATATCTATTTGACATTCAGACGGCGATTGATGAAATATATGTTCAACGATTTTTCGTTGGATAAGAAAGATGGTCTGCCTATACGTGGCTACTACATATTTTTCTATTAAAAATAGGGGACTATATACGTGTTGACAAATGTCCGGTTTGAAGCCTAATGAACAGCGCTGAGGAAACAAATGAAGTTGAGAATTATACAAAATGCTTTCAGCGACAGGGCTAGTATATGCCAGTGAAAGCAGGATGGTGCTGAAAAACTCAAAGGCAAGTGCGCATGATTTTCATGGTAATGTGCCTCCCAAGCGCTTCAGCTCGGCTTTGACATGAAGGCGTTTCGTAAATCCGTAACGACATCGACATGCGGCGGACGTAATAATGCCTCGCCTATACTAGGCCCATACGCGACCCCGAGACATTCTGTATTCCGGGTGCTGAAGAGGCAGTTTTGCCCCCGAGGTGACATATTAATTAGATTTGGGGTGCATAAAGCCACTTTTCGCACCCCAGACGATTTACAAGTGGACTAAGTCATGGACAAATCACTCATATTCATTGATAAGAAGCAACACTCACCGTAATCGCCTGCCTTCCTGTATCATAAAAACAGATGATGGTCAACTAGTAAATAATAGCCTGAAAAATTCCGCAAAGGAGCTTGGCTTCTCAAATTCTCGTACACAGGTTTTTTGGAGGACTTGACCCTAAACCATACTTTCCGAGACTTCAAGGTATAAAAAAAGCGACTAGTATCAAGGCCGTAGCCTATGATTGAGACGCTTGGCGACTCCTCCTAGACGCATTGCAAATGTAAACATATTATTCTGAATTATTAGTGATGCGATAAATCGGTATCTATCATTTGTAATTCATTATATTTTAACACTTTATATATGCTTAGGCTTGTTCACGATTTGAATCGCTATCCG
>DCCQ01000116.1 GCA_002314195.1 Bacteroidales bacterium UBA1077
TTTAGGCTGTCAAAGTCAGGAAAATCTTGGTAACGTGCAAAATTTTGAAATCTCTTTTTCGTCAGCGCCTGGCTAATCGCTGTTTGAGTCACACCGGCTTCTCCGAGAATCTATTTCCTTTTGTCGAAGTAGCGGTATTTTTTACTGATGGATGTCTTATAGATGTGGTAAGTCCATTCCGCATGCTTGCCGTTTTCGGCTGCCACAAGAGGAGCCTCCTTGCTGACGGTGAAATAGACGGTGGGCGTGTCCCAGTCCTTGATGTGACCAAAATTGTCACGCATCAGCCCGGCGTTGTGGTTCCTCGGGAAATCACTCAAAGACTTGTCGATTCTCCCTATCATGGTCCATTTGCCTATCCCGTCGAGCAGATTGTCCAGATCAATCGTGTCAATCTCCAGCACAGAGGCTATATAGCCCGGGTAACTGCTGGAGAAAGGATGCACAGGCCTGCTGATTACCACCTTGTTCTCTTCTTGATTGATGGCGAAGTCACAGTTGGCCATTGTGTCCTCCGTCTTGCCGTCAAGCATGAATAGCCCGGTCTTGTTCATGTCGGTACCTGTAACAGGGGTGAACTTGGACATGTCCGACATATCCAATACCGAAAACGCCACTCTTGTGCCGGCCGCGTCTCCTACCGTGTAGGTTAGCAGCACTTTGCCTTTTTTGTCAAGCGACACGGCGGAAGGCTGGCCTACTCCCCAAGACCTGGCACTCCCGCCAAGTGACTGATCCCCGTCCTGACTCCATGTCTTGGTTACAATCTGAGTCGGATACTTCACCCAAGACGTTGCGTTGAGGTCATTGCTGAATGCGACTCCGATTTCGTTGTAGTAATATTCAAGAGGATTGCTCAGAAAAAACATGGCGTATTTATAGTTCACGCCGTCATAACGGAACTCTCCCTGAATCACACTCGGGTCGCATGTGTGCCTGCTGTCCCAACTCAAGCTGGGCTGGAGGACACTCTCTGCCTGAGTTCTTGTCCCGTCCGCATTCTCCACAATGTGGTAGATGTTGTCAACCATGATGTTCTGGTTTGGATTCCCGCAGAAATAAATGTGTTTTGAACCATCATCCTGCATCAGGACGGAAGGACAGTAGGAGTATCTGTTCTGGTTCACAAATCCAAAGACATACTCTGGTTTGGAGAATGAATATACCAGTACGGAATCCTTGTCCTTCTTGGAATCATCCGCCCCGTTGTCGCTTTTCGTGCAATTGCACAGCGACAACAGAGCGGCGCAGATGGACATCAGAGTGAATATGTACACCTTTCTCATTTCCTGTGGTCTGGCATTGAGGTGATCATCTCGATGAAATGCGCTTTGACGGAGTCAGCCTGATTCTGATCGACGGACAGGTATTTCCTTGTCCCGTTCTCACCTGGAGTGAAAATGGTTGAGCCTTCTTCTGTCACAGTGATATTGCCGGCAGAGGAGACTGTGAACCAATCACCTCCTTCGACGGCATACAGTATCGCTGTAGGATCCCATGTAGGACGGTCGTAAGGCATGGCCTGGTAAGCCTTGTAGGCTTCTACGACCGGGTGATGTCCAGCCCAGGCGAAATCATTTTCTATGCTGGATCCCGGGTACTGGATTTTGATACCAACCTCGAATGGGGAAGTGACGACAGGTGTCGGCCATTCCTCGAAGATTATTTTGGCGGCCGGGATGTCCTTGACGACATTATATTCATGCAGATTCGGATCCTCGATGTCTCCCGCCATGGTGACCAGTAGTTTCACTTTTTTTGCGACTAGATCCTTGCCGCTTAATTCGGAATATTCATCCGCTTGAGTCTCAAGTAGCCTGATGAGGTTTGTGGAGAATCCAACCGATGCGATGACTACTGATTCATCCTCGGCTTCTGCAAGAATCTTTCTATAGAGGATGTGCGCGTCCGGGAGGGTGTCATATTCCTTGAGAGTGCGTGCGAATGTCGGGGTACCTGTGGAGTCTTTCATGTCTACCACTGCTTTGGCGTAATTAGTGGCGTCATTCTCGCAGTCGGCGCCACCTCGGATCACGCCGATAGGAATGTCAGGATAGCCGTACCATGTGTTGAGAATGTCGACATATTCAGCGGGAGCGGTTCCTTCCTTGTTGATGTTCACCGCCAGCAGGTTGATTTTCCCTGCGTCGAGGTATTTGTAGAGCAAATCCATCGCTAGAGCGTCATCGATGTCATTCCCGATGTCCGTCTCCATGATGATGTTCACGACTTCACTGTCCTTGGCAGCTTCCTTCGGGTTGCTGCCGCAGCCTGCCAATGTCAAAGCGGCGAATATGATAATAGGTGCAACTCTTTTCATGATGGGTCTAAAATTGAAAATTGTGGCTGAATATAAACAAAAAGTCGGATATCCAGCCACATTCTGTTAGTCTTCGATGCTGATTTTCTTGACGCAGCGAACCATTGTGGCTCTGTTCTTCTGACCGTCACCCCAGCCCCAGGCATCGACGTAGCCTGTGTTTCCGAGCCACATTCCACCCATTGTGTCGTTCAGGGAAGTGGATGTTCTCAGTGTGACAAGCCAGTCTCTGTCCAGTGCTCCGCCTTCCGTGAGCCATCCGCTTCTTGGGAGGAACACGCCTCCGAGAGATTTGATGTTGTCCTTGGTCACGGAGCCAAGAGCCGCTTTGTCCACGCCGGCGATAAGTCCGGATCTGCTGAAACCGTTCTTAGCGTCCGGCTCTACCCAGTTGACATCGGCTGGCGTGCTTCCTATCAGGTCCACAACCTCCTGTCCGGTAGGCACTCTCCACCCTTCCGGGCAAGGATCGTTGGCCTCGGTCCATGCGGATGTCACCCAGCCGCTTTCAGCCGGTGAGTATGATGAATATGCGGAAGCGAATTCCGGTACAGCGGATTTGAACCCATAACCTGTCTTCCTATTGAACTGGTAAAGCATTCCGACCTCGTCAATCTCATCGACGAATGTTCCCGGAGCCCCTACGTTCTTAGTCGACCAGATCAGACCGTTGATCATCACCTCGCCATCGCCGAGGGACAGCGTGGCCTGCACCACCTTGTGACGAAGTGTCTTGGCTCCGTTAGTGAACTCCAGAATCACGCTTCTGTTCTTCACGAAAGAAGTGGATTGGGTGATTGTGACTGTCACGGAGTCCGCACCGGAGCCGGAATTCTTGTCCAGTGTGCACCAACCATCCGCGGAACTGTTTGAGTCCACGAGCTTTACTGACCAGTCATCGGAACCGGTCACCGCCACCTTGTAGGTGTCTCCATTTGCCGGGACGGCCTTTGCTATGGGATAGACAGCGAAGAGTCTCGCATCATTCTCGATGACAAAATCCTTGTCCTCGATGTAATTCGCATAGTCCTCACATGAGGCGAGAGTCGTCAGCGCCAGAAGTGTAGGCGTAAGATATTTCATTATTTTCATAATCTGCTAATAATTAGGGTTCTGGTTGAGATTCGGGTTGTTGTCTACATCCTTTTGAGGAAGTGGCAGCCTTTCGTGTTTGCCGATCTCGAAGTTGTTGAAATCAGCGTCACGTTTCTGGATTTCTTTCAATGAGGTTTCATCGAATTCCCATCTTTTCAGGTCTATCCATCTCACGCATTCGAAAGCAAGTTCCAGAGAGCGTTCGATTTTCAGATGCTCCTTGAAAGCCGTGTAGTCGGATGTTATCTTAGCTCCGTCGTAATAGGAACTTTTGTCGATGTCGGAAAGCCCGACACGGTTGCGCACGTCGTTCATGCATTTGATGGCCATGGCGTTAGGACCATGATTGATCTCGTTCAGACATTCCGCGTAGAGAAGCATCATGTCGGCGAGCCTTATGGAACGGAAGTTATTGTCGTTCCAATAGTAAAGAGGATAGACATCTGTGGAATATTTCTTTATGAAGACCCTCGCATTATCAGCGTCAGAGTATTTGTATTCTTTCCATGTCTTATTGTAGATCAACTGGTTAGGATGCTCCGGGAAATCGGATTCCGCCTCGTTGTACCAGCATGTGTAGAACAGGCGCGGATCATTTGTTCCGGAGACAGTCTTCTCTCTCTTGAAGTAGTCTACGATCCATCTGCGAGCCTCTATATTGTTCCAGCCTTCGCCTTTTGGAGACTGGTTAACCTCGATCTGGGTTCCGAGCTGTGCGTTGGCGTCCAGATAGTTGTCAGTCTGGTCAAATCCCACGCGGTTGCAGAGAGAAAACTGGATCTCATATAGTGACTCTACGTTGTTCTCTGTCTTGTAGTTGAAATTGTCCTCCCACTTCGGCTCCAGGCTGTAGATGCTCTTGCCTTCGCCTTCTATTATCCATTTTAGACACTCTGCGGCCTTCTCCCAATTGTGATGCTGTGCATAGACCTTGGCCAGAAGCCCGTAGGCGGCGCCCTTTGTCGGACGCGCCTTGTCAACAGGACGGGTGAGAGGAAGATATTCAATGGCTTGCGTCAAATCATTCTCAAGTTGAGTGAATATCTCGTCAGGTGTTGAGTTGGCTGGCTTGTCGGAGGCGGACGATGTCTTGAGGAGCAAAGGAATATTGTCCCAGAGAGCCACCATGTAGTAATAGTAGAACGAACGCAGCCACAACGCCTGTCCCTTGATGTCCAGACGGTCTTTCTCGTCAGTGAATTTGATGGATTCATCATCCACATGGTCCAACACCTGGTTTGCCCTGTTGATGGCCGTCCAGTGTTCCCTCCAGATTTTCACCTGACCTTCAGCGAAGTTGTAGTCAGTGTATTTGAACTTTGTCCATTCGTTGAGTTCTGTCCATCCGGCGTAGCTTACACCGTCATCCGCCATTCCGTTGAGTTGGGTGTATATGTTTCTGGTCCATGTCCCCTGTCTGTAGAACATTCCATAGACTGCGTTGACTCCGGCCACAAGGTCATCTTCGGTTTTCCAGAACACACCTGTGCTGAGGGAGTTCTCATTCTGAATGTCCAGATAATCCTCACCGCAGGAGCCCAGGCTCATCATGGCGGCGGTTGCGGCGGCTAAATATATAAAGAATCTTTTCATGTCTTTCGTTGATTAAAATGTGAGTGAAACAGAGAACTGTACAGACTTAGGATTCGGGAACGAGCATCCGTCGTAGCCTATGGTGTAAATTCCTCCGTCAGCGAACTCTGGATCCAGCCCGGTGTATTTGGTGAAGGTGACAAGATTCTTCCCGATCAGGGAAAGACGTAGTTGTTCCAGACCGATGTGCCGGATGAGTTTCTTAGGAAGGGAATAGCCCAGAGAAATGTCACTGATTCTGTAGAACGAGCCGTCCTCCAGCCATCTGTCTTGATCTCCGCGTGAGTTGCGGGTGTCACCGTAAAGGACTCTTGGATTCTTAGTTGATGGATCTTCCTGTGTCCATGGACGATAGCCTTTGAAATTGTTCTGATTGGTTGAGAAGTCCGCAGCAGTGGCTTTGGCTCCGTTATAGACTGTCTGGCCGAAACGTCCGTAGGATGAAAGGTTGAGATCCCAGTTCTTGTAGCCAAGGCTGATGTTCAGACCCATGTAGAGTTTTGCCCAGGGGTTTCCGACTAGTTGCCGGTCCTCTGAAGAGATCTGACCGTCATCGTTGTAGTCATCGTACTTGATGTCCCCAGGCTGCGCGTTCGGCTGGATGATCTTTCCCTCAGAGTTACAGTAGGATTCGATTTCCTCCTGTGATTGGAAGATTCCCAGTTTCTTGTACATATACCACTGTCCCAAAGGATGGCCTATTTCTGACTTGGATGTCGTGGTGTAGTACACTGTCTGGCCGTAGCCGAGATTGAGAACCTTGTTCTTGACTGTGGAGAAGTTGGCGCTGACTGAATATGTGAAGTCCTGTCCGATCTGATCATTCCATCCGAGTTCGACCTCGAATCCAGTGTTCCTGAGGGACCCGGCGTTGACGGTAGGCGAGCCGCCTTCGTTTCCGGTTGTCCAAAGTATTGGAAGCGAGAGTAGAAGGTCTGAGCTCTTGGCGTTGAAATATTCGGCGGACATCGTGAACCGGTTCCTGAACGCAGTCATGTCGAAGCCGACATTGGCCGTGGTCTTCTTTTCCCAGATCAGGTCGTTGTTGGTCAGTCTTGACTGAGTTTTTCCGATGACTTTGATGTTGCCGTCCATGATTGCTCTTGGGGCTGTGTTTATGGTCGATTGGTAGTCCCATGCGCCGATGTTCGTGTTGCCCAGGGTTCCGTAGTTGGCTCTGATCTTCAGGTCGTTGATCCAGTCCACATCAAAGAAGGATTCGTTGCTGATTCTCCATCCTAAAGATGCTGACGCAAAATCTGCCCATCTGTGGCCTGCCGGAAGGCGGGATGTGCCGTCACGACGAGCCGTGAGCTGGACGAGATATCTATCCCCATAGTTGTAGTTGATGCGCCCGAAATAGGAGATCAGGGCATATTCAATGTAACTCCCCGTGCAGGTCTGAGTCCCTGTCGCGGCATCGATTGATGTGATATACTTGTCTCCGATCACGAGCGGATCGAGTTTGGTCTCGCTGCGGTACTCTTCATGGAATTTGTCGTATGAGAAGCCTGCGACCGCGTTGAACACGTTTTTACCTATGGTATAGTCGAAATTGTACGTATTCTCGATTAGAAGTTTGTCATGCTGTGCGGTTGAGTAGCCGATGTAGGCGGCGTCATCCCCCTGTCCCATGGTCCAGTTTCCTTTCTTGCGAAGATTGTCGGTGCTTCCGAAATAATTCTTGTAGGACACGCTGAGTTTGGCGCTCAGGTGGTCTTTCCATATGTGTGCGAGACCGTAGATGTCCCCGTAGAGGTACTGCTGTTTGTTTTTGCTGTGCTGTATCTCCTCTCTTGCGACAGGGTTGAGTGCGTAGGTGTTGGCTCTGTCCGGGTCACCATAACCGTAGCCCCCGGGATGGCTTTCGTCATAGACAGGGACGGTCGGTGGCATTGAGATGAAGTTCGACCACGGATTGCCGGAAAGGTTGTCTGTCGTTGACTTGGTGAAGAAGAAGTTCTCTCCATATTCAAATATACCTTTCTTTCCGGACGTGTTGATGCGGAACCCGGTCTGCTCGTAGCCGGTCTTATAGAGCGCTCCGTCATCCTTTTTGTAATTGACTGATGTGTAGTAACTGAGTTTTTCGGTGCCTCCGGACATTGACACGTTGTAGTTCTGCAGCAGTCCGGTGCTGAGCATCTCGTCTTGCCAGTCGGTGTTCGCGTCGTAGTGATTCTGTGTTTTCGTGACACCGCTTACTCCAGACATCATGGCCTCTTCGTATGCTCTGTCATCGTAGATCTTGTAGGTCTCGGCATCCATCAGGTCGTAGCGTGGAAGCCAGTAAAGTTGTGTGTTGGCATCTACCTTTACCTTTAGATCACCATTCTTGCCTTTCTTTGTCGTGATGATGACCACTCCGCTGGCGGCCCTTGAGCCGTAGATCGCCGCCGATGATGCATCTTTCAGAATCTGAACTGATTCGATGTCTTCGACATTCAGACCGACCTCGCTGCCTCCGTACGATCCGTCGATTATAAACAAAGGTGAGTTGCCTGTGAATGAGCCGATGCCTCTGATCTGGATGGAAGCGTTGGATCCAGGGGCTCCGCTGGAGGAGATCTTGACACCGGAGGTGAGACCTCTCAGTGATTCGATGACGTTACCGGTCTTCCTGTCTGCCAATGAGGATTCACGGATTGTCGAGACTGAACCAAGTATGTCCTTTTTCTTGACAGTGCCGTAGCCTATGACCACGGACTCTTGAAGAATGTCCGGAGCGAGGCTGACATTGATGACATCGGACGCTCCAACGTTGACTATTTTGTTCTGAAATCCGACAAAACTGAATTCCAAGGTCTCGCCTTCATTGGCTTCGATAGTGTAGTTGCCATCCACATCCGTGGAAGTCCCTGCAAGTTTTCCATTCAGGTTGGTAGTCACGGCCACCCCGGCGAGGATCTCGCCAGTGTTGTCTGTCACTTGTCCATGGATTCTTCTTTGTTGTGCGAAAACGTTTGCGTTACTGCACAAAAATAAGAAGAACATGAACAATGGCACAATAATTGTACTCCCCCCCCCCGTGCCATTTTTTCTAAGGCTTAAGGATTGTCTGTTGTTGTCCATACTCATTTCTTTTTATTGGTTAACATTATTTCTTTTTGAATCCCGGCTTTGAAGTCCGTATTAACATGTGGATGTGTCATTTATATACCATTAAGCACAAACGTTTGTGCCAACGGTTTGTGCAAAGTTATAAAAGAAATCATAAAAACCAACCAATTCAAGGATAATTTTACTTTTCTTAAGACAACATGTTTTCCCTTGAGTCCTCTTGCGCTCTTTGGGTTATTGCGTTGGTCTTGCAAAAGTTCTTTGTGTTATAAAAATTGCCTATCTTTGCCGCCACAGAAGTTAATTATGCGCAAGAACACTATTCAATCCATATCCGAACAGACCGGTTACTCTGTCTCAACTGTCTCCAGGGTGCTTTCGGGCAAGGCTCAGCGATCAAGAATCAGCCAGAAGGCGATTGACATAATCCAGGCCGAGGCCAAGAGAGTGAACTACACTCCGAATCTGCTTGCCCAAGGGCTCAGGACCAGCCGGACTTACACTATCGGCCTGACAGTGCCAGGAATCGACAATCCGTTCTTCGCCACCCTGGCCAGCACTGTGATCGAGAATCTGAAGCTTGCCGGTTACCACACATTGTTGGCCGACTCTTTGGAGAATCAAAAAGATTTTGAGAGTTCGCTTCAGATGTTCCGTTCCAGAAGCGTGGACGGCATCATAGCGGTGCCTGTCGGTAATCCATCGGAGATGACTGAAGCAATCACGGGCGGAATACCTACGGTCTTGATTGACCGTTACTATGAGGACACTAACCTTCCTTACATCTGTACGGACAACTACATGGGCGGCTACATGGCCACTGAATATCTCATTGGTCGTGGCTACCGCAACATCCTTTCAATTCAGGGCGTGGAGGACTCGACCCCTTCAATGGAGCGAGTCAGAGGCTTCAAGGATGCCATCAAGGCTCACGGCGAGAAGGGTGTTGAATATTCTATCGTAGGTGACGCGTTCTCAGTCGAAAACGGTTACAATCAGGTCAAAAGAATATTCAGCGAGGGGGTGGAGTTTGATTCTGTGTTCGCATATTCGTCAACCATCCTGCTCGGCGCGATCCGCGCTTTCCGTGAGATTGGAATCAAAATCCCGGAACAGATCGGCATCATCTCTTTTGACAACAACGGCTTCCTCGACTTCCTTGACCCTGCCATAACACGCATCGAGCAGCCGCTCTCCGAAATCGGCCGTTTGGCATCTCAGACCCTTATCGACATCATTGAGAACAAGCATCAGGATCTTCCGCCAGTCCAACTTCTCACTACCCCGACCCTGATCGTCCGCGACAGTTGTTAGCGTTCTTACGGTCGTTGAGCTTGTCGAAACGACAGATTGTGAAATAAAGGGACTGTAACCAAACCGCAAATAAATTTCTCCCAGGCGAATTTTGGTAACGTGCAAAATTCGCCTGGGAGAAATTTTTTGCGGTCACTTATTCTGCGGTCACTTATGAACAAGGTCACTTCGGCACGCTCTGTGACCACTTGTGGATTGTAGCTAGCGACAAAAAAAACCGGCTGAGGAATTGATCCGCAGCCAGTCTTTCATATATTCATTGAACAAACTCTGTTAGAGTTCGTTCATTTCCTGCTCGTACTCGTCCTTGCGGCCAACGATGATGTCCTGGAACTCCTTCTGGCCTGTACCGGCCGGAATGAGATGACCGCAGATGACGTTCTCTTTAAGACCTTCGAGATGATCGACACGAGCCCTGATGGCGGCCTCGCTGAGCACCTTGGTGGTCTCCTGGAAGGAAGCGGCGGAAATGAAGCTGTTGGTTCTGAGGGCTGCCCTGGTGATACCCTGAAGCACAAGCTTGGCGGTTGCCGGATTGGCCTCGCGGACAGCCATCAGTTTCCTGTTCTGCCTTTCGAGAGAAGAGTTCTCATTTCTCATGTCGCGGGCGTCGATGATGTCTCCCTGCATGTACTTCTGGGAATCTCCCGCGTCAATGACAAAATATTTACCGAATATGTTGTCGTTCGCGTCCATGAAATCCCACTTGTCCACCAGTTCTTCCTGCAGGAATTCAGTGTCGCCAGGGTTGGTGATCTGAACCTTGCGCATCATCTGTCGCACGATGATCTCGAAGTGCTTGTCGTTGATCTTCACACCCTGCAGACGGTAAACCGCCTGTACCTCATTGACGATGTAATCCTGAGCTTTGACAGGTCCGAGGATGTTGAGGATGTCGGAAGGGGAGATACCACCGTCCGAAAGCCTTGTGCCGGCCTTGACGTAGTCGTTTTCCTGAACCAGAATCTGCTTGGTAAGAGGAACGAGATAGTGCTTCTCGATTCCGGACTTGTTCTTGACGATGATCTCACGGTTGCCTCTCTTGACCTTACCCATGAGCACCTCACCGTTGATCTCAGCGAGAATGGCAGGCGATGAAGGTGTTCTGGCCTCGAAGAGTTCAGTGACCCTTGGAAGACCACCGGTGATATCGCTTGACTTACCGATCGCGCGAGGAATCTTGATGATGACATCACCCACGTTGACCTTGTCCCCGTTGTTTGCGATGACGTGCGCGCCGACAGGAAGGTTGTACTGCCTTATCTGGTTGCCTTCATCGTCAAGGATGAGAATTGAAGGGTTCTTTGTCTTGTCCCTGGATTCGATGATGACTTTGTCCTTGTTGACAGCAAACTCATCGGCCGCCTCCTCGCGGAAGTTTACACCCTCTATCAGGTTGTCGAACTGAACCTTACCTGAGGTCTCCACAATTGTGATGGCATTGTATGGATCCCACTCGCAGAGAAGGTCGCCCTTCTTGATCGTGTCGCCATCCTTGAAATACAGCCTTGAACCGTAAGGCACATCGTAGTGAGAGTAGGTTATGCCGGTGTTCTCATCGATGATGCTGACCTCGGTCATACGGCTGACAACGATGTCCTGAACTGTTCCGTCCTCGCCGATCTTCTGGATGGTTCTGAGTTCCTCGAATACGAGCTTGCCATCGTATTTTGATTCGATTGATGAATCAGCCGCTGTGCTTGATGCGGTACCACCGACGTGGAATGTACGCAGTGTAAGCTGAGTACCAGGCTCACCGATTGACTGTGCGGCGATGACACCCACAACCTCGCCTTTCTCGACCATCCGGCTGGTCGCAAGATTACGTCCGTAGCATTTCGCGCAGACACCCTTGCGGGATTCGCAGGTAAGCACAGAGCGGATCTCCACCTGTTCGATAGGCAGGCTGTCGATCAGGTTGGCTGTCGCCTCTCTGATTTCCTCGCCGGCCTTGATGATCAATTCACCTGTGAGCGGGTTGAATATGTCGTGAACGGAGGTTCGTCCGAGGATTCTCTCTCCGAGAGACTCTACGATCTCGTCCTTGTTCTTGATGGCGGTGGCGATAAGTCCTCTGAGTGTGCCGCAGTCCTCCTCTGTGATGATGACATCATGTGACACATCGACAAGACGGCGGGTAAGATAACCGGCGTCAGCGGTCTTGAGGGCGGTATCAGCCAGACCCTTACGTGCACCGTGGGTGGAGATGAAGTACTCAAGCACCGTCATACCCTCCTTCAGGTTGGAGATGATAGGGTTCTCGATGATCTCTGCTCCAGCGGCTCCGGACTTCTGAGGCTTGGCCATAAGTCCACGCATTCCGCAAAGCTGCTTGATCTGCTGTGTAGAACCACGGGCTCCAGAATCCAGCATCATGTAAACCGGGTTGAAGCCCTGCTGGTCGGCTGAAATCTGCTTTTCGACGATCTTTGTCAGCTTGTTGTCAATGGCGCCCCACAAGTCAATCACCTTGTTGTATCGCTCATTGTTGGTGATGAAGCCCATGGCGTAGTTGTTCTTGACTTCCTCTACCTGTTTGTAGCCCTCTTCGATGAGGCTCGCTTTTTCGGCAGGAATGATGACATCTCCGAGGTTGAATGAGATTCCGGCCCTGAACGCCTGGTCGTAACCAAGATTCTTGATGTCGTCAAGGAACTGTGCTGTTCTGGTCACACCTGTACTCTTGATGACCTCTGTGATGATCTTTCGCAAAGATTTCTTTCCGAGCACCTCATTGACGTAAGGAACCTCATCCGGAACATACTGGTTCACGATGATTCGTCCCGCTGTTGTCTTCTTGATCTCATAGCCCTTGCTCAGGTCCATCTTGTCCACCGGAAGTCTCACTCCGATCTCAGCGTGCATGTCAATCGCTTTCTCGTTGTAGGCCACGATGACCTCTTCCGGGCCGTAGAAGTTCATGTTCTCTCCCTTTGCACCTGGTCTGATTTTCGTGATGTAGTATAGACCGAGCACCATATCCTGTGAAGGCACGGTGATAGGGGTTCCGTTGGCCGGGTTAAGAATATTCTGTGAGCCGAGCATGAGAAGCTGCGCCTCCATGACAGCGGCGTTGCCGAGCGGAAGGTGCACGGCCATCTGGTCACCATCGAAGTCGGCGTTGAATGCTGTACAGGCGAGAGGGTGGAGCTGGATGGCTTTCCCTTCGATCATTCTTGGCTGGAATGCTTGAATACCAAGTCTGTGGAGGGTAGGGGCACGGTTGAGGAGAACAGGATGACCTTTCATCACGTTCTCCAGAATGTCCCAGATCACAGGATCCTTCCTGTCCACGATTTTCTTCGCGGACTTGACCGTCTTTACGATTCCCCTTTCGATGAGTTTGCGGATGATGAACGGTTTGTAAAGCTCGGCTGCCATGAATTTAGGCAGACCGCACTCGTGCATGTTCAGTTCCGGACCTACTACGATTACGGAACGGGCGGAGTAGTCCACACGCTTACCGAGGAGGTTCTGACGGAAACGTCCCTGCTTGCCCTTCAGAGAGTCGGACAGAGACTTGAGCGCTCTGTTGGATTCGCTCTTGACTGCGCTTGACTTCTTCGAGTTGTCGAACAGTGAGTCAACGGCCTCCTGAAGCATACGCTTCTCGTTTCGAAGGATGACTTCCGGAGCCTTGATCTCGATGAGTTTCTTGAGTCGGTTGTTCCTGATGATTACCCTTCTGTAGAGGTCGTTAAGGTCGGTTGTGGCGAAACGGCCTCCGTCGAGCGGAACAAGCGGACGAAGATCCGGCGGAATGACAGGAATAACTTTCATTATCATCCATTCCGGACGGTTGATGTTCTTAGACTCCATGAACCACTTCACAACACTCAGCCTCTTGAGGTGTTCTGCCTTCCTCTGCTGCGAGGTCTCATTGAGCATCTTGAGGCGAAGCTCTTTGGAAAGGCTCTCCACATCAGTCTCCTTGAGAAGGTCGTAGATGCCTTCGGCTCCCATCTTGGCGATGAATTTCTTCGGGTCGTCAAACGGGAGGTTATCGTTCTCCGGCAGCCTTGCGAGAACATCGAGATACTCGTCTTCTGAGAGAAGATCCATTTTCTCAAGGCCGCTTTCTCCAGGATTTACAACTATGTATTTCTCATAGTAGATGACTGATTCGAGTTTTTTAGCCGGAAGTCCGAGCAGCGCGGAGATTTTGTTTGGCGCTGATTTGAAGTACCAGATATGAGCCACAGGAACTGTGAGGGCAATGTGTCCCATTCTTTCCCTGCGGACTTTTTTCTCTGTCACCTCGACACCGCATCTGTCGCAGACGATTCCGCGGTAACGGATCCTCTTGTACTTCCCGCAGTAGCACTCATAGTCCTTTGTCGGGCCGAAGATCTTTTCGCAGAAGAGACCGTCCCTTTCTGGCTTGTAAGTCCTGTAGTTTACCGTCTCCGGCTTCAGAACCTCGCCACATGATCTCGCTGAGATGTCCTCAGGGGAGGCAAGCGAGATGCTGATCATCGAGAAGTTGCTCTTTACTTTGTTTTCCTTATTATTGAAAGTAGGCATATTCTTGAATGTCAATATTCATGAAAATTAATCCAAAGTAACCTTAAGACCAAGTCCCCTTAACTCATGGAGGAGAACGTTGAGAGACTCAGGTATGCCTGGGTTAGGCATAGGGTCGCCCTTGACGATAGCCTCGTAAGTCTTGGAACGTCCGGTCACGTCATCTGATTTGACGGTTAGGATCTCCTGAAGGGCGTTGGCTGCGCCGAATGCCTCAAGAGCCCAGACCTCCATCTCTCCGAACCTCTGGCCTCCGAACTGTGCCTTACCTCCTAGAGGTTGCTGGGTGATGAGTGAATATGGTCCGATGGAACGCGCGTGCATCTTGTCGTCAACCATGTGCCCCAGCTTGATCATGTAGATCACGCCGACAGTCGCAGGCTGGTCGAACCAGTCACCGGTGCCTCCGTCCCTAAGGTGTGTCTTACCGTATCTAGGAACTCCCGCCTTGTCGGTGTAGTCACAGATCTCGTCAATCGTGGCACCGTCAAAGATCGGGGTGCTGAACTTAAGTCCAAGCCTTGCGCCGGCCCATCCGAGCACGGTCTCGTAGATCTGACCGAGGTTCATACGTGAAGGCACGCCAAGGGGGTTCAGCACGATGTCCACCGGTGTTCCGTCCTCCAGGAACGGCATGTCCTCCTGACGGACGATCTTGGCCACGATACCTTTGTTTCCGTGGCGTCCGGCCATCTTGTCACCGACAGTGATCTTCCTCTTCTTTGCAATGTACACTTTTGCAAGTTGCATCACTCCATTAGGAAGCTCGTCTCCGACCTTGATCTTGTCCATCTGTCTCTTGCATTCGGCCTCTGCCACCTTGTAGGTAAGGCAGTAGTTGTTGATGAGCTCCTGCACGAGATGATTGGTGTAGTCATCGGCTGTCCACTTGCTTGAGTTGATGTTCTGGAAGTCAATGGTCTTGAGTTTCTCGACAGTAATCTCCTTTCCCTTCGCGATGATCTCAACATCGTACAGGTCGTTGATTCCGGCGCTCTTTTTGCCCTTGGTCAGAACCGTCAGTCTCTTGAAGAAGTCCGCGTAAAGTTTCGCGGCCTTCTTGTCGAACTCATCCTGAATGAGGTCAAGACGGGCTTTCTGGTCGGTTTTAGCCGCCCTTCTGTTCCCCTCTTTGGCCGCCTTTGCGTAGAGTGCGGTCTTGATGACTGTTCCACTGAGTGAAGGATTGGCCTTGAGTGAGGCGTCCTTGACATCGCCGGCCTTGTCTCCGAAGATGGCTTTCAGCAATTTCTCCTCAGGTGAAGGATCGCTCTCTCCTTTCGGCGTGATCTTGCCGATCATTATGTCGCCTGGTTCGATGTGCGCTCCGATTCTGATGATGCCCTGCTTGTCCAGATCCTTTGTCGCGTCCTCGCTGACATTCGGGATGTCGGCGGTGAGTTCCTCCATACCGCGTTTGGTCTCGCGGACTTCGGTGAGGTACTCATCCACATGGACTGAAGTGAGTATGTCCCACTTCACCATCTCTTCAGAGAGCACGATGGCATCCTCGTAGTTGTAGCCCTTCCATGGCATGAACGCTACCTTAAGGTTGCGTCCGAGGGCCAGTTCGCCGTTCTGTGTGGCGTAGCCTTCTGTCAGCACCTGACCGCCTACGACCTTGTCGCCCTTGCGTACAATCGGTTTCAGGGTCACGGTAGTGCTTTGATTTGTCCTTCTATATATAGGAAGAGTGTACACGGTCTCCTCAGGTGCGAAGGAAACGAACTTCTCGTCGTCTGTCCTGTCGTACTTGATTCTGATCTCTTTGGCGTCAACATAGGTTACTTCCCCCTCTCGCTCTGCGACATACTGTGTCCTTGAGTCCAGGCAGACTCTTTCTTCCAGACCGGTTCCCACGATAGGTGATTCCGGACGGAGAAGTGGAACAGCCTGACGCATCATGTTCGCTCCCATCAACGCTCGGTGCGCGTCATCGTGCTCCAAGAATGGAATGAGGGATGCGGCCACAGAGGCCATCTGGTTAGGAGCCACGTCCATGTAGTCAACCTGCTCCTTTGAAACGACCGGGAAGTCTGCCTCAAGGCGGCACTGGATCCTGTCTTCTGTGATCGTGCCGTCATCCTGCATCTTAACCTTCGCAAGAGAGACAAGTTTGTTCTCTTCCTCTTCGGCTGTCATATAGTGCCAACCCTTGTCTGTCAGATCGACTTTGCCTTCATGAACCTCACGGTAAGGCGTCTCGATGAAACCGAGTTGGTTGATTCTCGCATAGACGCAGAGAGATGAGATAAGACCGATGTTAGGTCCTTCCGGAGACTCGATAGGGCAGAGTCGTCCGTAATGTGTGTAGTGCACGTCTCGAACCTCGAATCCGGCCCTGTCTCTCGATAGACCTCCGGGACCAAGGGCTGAAAGACGGCGCTTGTGCGTGATCTCGGCCAGAGGGTTGGTCTGATCCATGAACTGCGACAGCTGGCTGGTTCCGAAGAACGAGTTGATCACAGATGACAGAGTCTTGGCATTGATCAGGTCAATCGGGTTGAACTGCTCGCTGTCGCGCACATTCATTCTCTCCCTGATTGTCCTTGCCATCCTGGACAGGCCTACGCTGAACTGGTTGGCGAGCTGTTCGCCGACTGTGCGCACGCGTCTGTTGCTCAGATGGTCGATGTCATCCACCGTCGCCTTTGAGTTTATAAGCTGGATGAGGTATTTGATGATCTCGATGATGTCGGTGTTTGTAAGCACCCTGATCTCCGGGTCGGTCGTGAGCCCGAGTTTCTTGTTGAGACGGAATCGCCCCACGTTGCCGAGATCGTATCTCTTCTCGGAGAAGAACAACTTGTCAATGACATCCCTCGCCGTCGCCTCATCAGGCGGTTCAGAGTTGCGTAGTTGTTTGTAGATGTAGTTGACGGCCTCTATCTCAGTGTTTGTAGGGTCTTTCTGAAGTGTGTTGAATATGATTGCATATTCATTTGAGTTGGCCTCGTCCTTCTGGAGAAGAATCGATTTCACATCGGTGTCTGAAATCTTTGCGATGGTGTCATCATCCAGAATCTCACCTCTCTCCACTATAGGGATTGTCCTCTCGATAGGTATTACCTCACCGGTGTCTTCGTCCTCGAAATCCTCTGTCCACGTCTTGAGAACCTTTGCGGCGAGTTTCCTGCCCTTGTTTTCCTCAAGATTCTGCGGAGTCACCTCGATTTCGTCAGCGAGACCGAATATGTCTATGATGTCCTTGTCTGAGTTGAAGCCTATCGCTCGAAGAAGTGTTGTTACCGGCAGCTTCTTCTTACGGTCGATGTAGGCGTACATCACGTTGTTGATGTCAGTCGCGAATTCAATCCAGGATCCTTTGAACGGAATGATTCTGGCTGAGTATAGTTTCGTTCCGTTCGCGTGCATGCTCTGGTCGAAAAATACTCCAGGAGAGCGATGCAGCTGGGACACGATGATTCTTTCTGATCCGTTGATTATGAATGTGCCGGCCGGTGTCATGTATGGAATGTTGCCGAGATACACATCCTGGACTCGTGTGTCGAAGTCCTCGTGTTCAGGATCGGTGCACGAAAGGCGGAGTTTAGCCTTCAGAGGAACATTGTAGGTCAGCCCTCTTTCAAGACACTCGTCGATCGAATACTGCGGAGGATCGATGAAATAGTCGATGAATTCCAACTTGTAGTTGTTCCTCGTGTCTTCGATCGGGAATATTTCCTGGAACACCTGAAAGAGCCCCTCGTTCTTTCTGTTTTCCGGTGTTGTCTCCAACTGGAAGAAATCCTTGAATGATTTCAACTGAACTTCCAGAAGGTCAGGATATTCCAGAATCTTTGATGTAGCGAACATTATTCGCTTATTGTTAGTCTTTTTTGACATGTTCTGCCTTTAGGAAATGGAGAAAAACTTAATACGACAAAAAGGTTTAGAGCCTTCCTAGGCTCTAAACCTGATGATTTTCCCGCCAGGGGAAGCTGGGTTATTTAACCTCAACTTCGGCGCCTGCCTCTTCGAGGGCAGCCTTCAGTTGCTCAGCTTCTGCCTTGGAGGCCTTCTCCTTAACTGTCTTAGGAGCGCCGTCTACAAGATCCTTAGCTTCCTTCAGACCAAGTCCAAGAGCCTCCTTAACCGCCTTGATAACCTGAAGTTTAGCTGCACCGGCTGACTTGAGGACAACGTCAAACTCAGTCTGCTCTGCCGGAGCTGCCTCAGCGGCTGCTGCAGGGCCGGCTACTGCTACCGCAGCGGCTGCAGGCTCAATACCATATTCTTCCTTAAGAACCTTTGCAAGTTCCTGAACGTCTTTTACAGAAAGGTTAACCAACTCTTCTGCAAGTGCTTTTACATCTGCCATAATTGATAATTATTAAATTGTTTGTTATTATTTCTCTTCTTTTTCCGAAAGTGTCTTGACGAGACCCGCGATTGTGCTGCCTCCGCCATTCTGAAGAGCGGAGATGACATTGCGCATTGGAGCCTGGAGGAGGGAGATGATGTCTCCGATGAGTTCTTCCTTGGACTTGATAGCGCAGAGTTCGTCGAGCTTTTCGGCTCCTACAAACGCACATTCCTGTACATAAGCGCCTTTTAGTTCCGGTTTGCCCATCTCCTTCTGAAGTTTTTTGATCAACTTCGCGGGGCCGTTAGGTGTTTCGGTGTACATGATTGCCGTGTTGCCCTTGAGAACCGGGAGAAGAAGATTCATCTCCTCATTGTTCAACGCCTTCAGAACGTGTGCGAACAAGGTGTTCTTGACAACAGTCAATTTAATGCCCTGATCGAAGCATGCGCGGCGGAGTTTCACGGTGTTTTCAGCATTCAGGCCCTCGATGTCTGCGATATAGAAATTCGGGTACTGCTCCAGTTGGGCTGAGATGCTTTCAATAATCTGATCTTTCAATTCCTTCTTCATAATGAAATCTTTTTTTACTCAGCGCTGCCGCTAGTGAATGCTTTTATATCTATTTTGATACCAGGACTCATAGTGGTGCAGATTGCCGCACTCTTGAGATATGTGCCTTTGAGAGCCTGAGGCTTGAGTTTCAGCACTTCGTTCAGGAGAGCGGTGGCGTTCTCGCAGATTTGTGCCGGTGTGAACGAAGCCTTGCCGATGGCCGCGTGTATGATACCGGTCTTGTCAACCTTGAAATCTATCTTACCGCCCTTAACGTCCTTGACCGCGTTGCCGACTTCCATCGTAACGGTGCCTGTCTTAGGGTTTGGCATAAGTCCTCTTGGACCGAGAATACGTCCGAGAACACCGACCTTAGCCATGACTGACGGGGTGCAGATGATGACATCAACATCCGTCCATCCGCCTTTGATCTTCTCGACATATTCGTCAAGACCTACGTAGTCGGCTCCGGCTTCCTTTGCCTCGTTCTCCTTGTCCGGAGTACAAAGGACAAGAACTCTGACAACCTTACCTGTACCGTGTGGAAGGCTGACCACGCCGCGAATCATCTGATTGGCCTTGCGTGGGTCAACTCCAAGATTGGCTGACAACTCAACTGACGCGTCAAACTTCGTGAATGTAATGTCCTTCAACATTTCACAAGCCTGGGCAAGAGTGTACTGCTTGGAAGCGTCGTATTTTGCTGCGACTGCTTTCTGATTTTTTGTAATTCTACTCATTTTGCATGTGAAAATTAAAGGTTCTCAGGAAATTTTCCAGTGACTCTGATACCCATGCTTCTCGCAGTTCCCGCCACCATCTTCATGGCTGCGGCAAGTGTGAAAGCGTTGAGATCCGGCATCTTGCCTTCAGCGATCGCCTTTACCTGATCCCAGGTGATTGTCGCTACTTTCCTTCTGTTAGGCTCTCCCGAACCTTTCTGAAGTTTTGCAGCCTCTTTGAGTGAGATGGCTACTGGCGGTTGTTTTACCTCGAACGTGAAGGACTTGTCTGAATAGACTGTGATCACTACAGGCACGATCTTGCCGGCGTTTTGTTGTGTCGCCGCATTGAACTGCTTGCAGAAGTCCATGATGTTCAAGCCTTTGGAACCGAGTGCCGGTCCTACCGGAGGCGCTGGATTGGCAGCTCCTGCTTTGATTTGGAGCTTGATGAATCCGGTAACTTCTTTTGCCATAATTGTTTGTTATTCTTTTGTTACTTGAGTAAAGCTGAGTTCAAGCAGAGTTTTTCTGCCGAATATCACAACTATCACCTTTAGTTTGCTTCTGTCTTCCTCGATAGCATCCACAGTACCGCTGAATCCGCTGAACGGCCCGTCCGTAATCTTTACAGACTCACCGACCTCGAAATTCACTTCGGTTTCGACCGGATTGTCCACATTCTGGTCTTGATTACCAAGTATCAGCTGTGCCTCCTCATCCCTGATCGGCACTGGTACCCTTTCGGTCATTGCTCCGGATGTTCTTTTCTCAGTCAGGAAACCGGACATTCCAGGAATGTCGTTGCGGATAATATACTCCAATTCGGGGCAAAGTTGAGCCTGAATCAAGACATAACCAGGGTAAAGCAGCCTTTCGACCACTTTCCTCTTGCCATTCTTGGTTACAATCTCACGCTTTACCGGAACAAGTACCTGTGCAACCTGATCCTGCAGGCCGAATCTTTCTATCTCTTTTTCCAGATAGTCTTTGGCCTTCTTTTCCTTGCTTCCCGCTGTCCGAAGGACATACCATTTCATGTCACCCATGGTAATCGAAAATAATTACAATGTGTAAATCGCTGTCATCAGATGCTCGAAAGCGAAGTCAATCACGAAGAGTACCAACGCAAGAATCACTGTAGCGACCATAACCAGAAGGGCTGAGCTCTGAAGCTTTTCCCAGGTTGGCCAAGTGACCTTCTTGGT
This sequence comes from Bacteroidales bacterium UBA1077, assembly GCA_002314195.1. Taxonomy (GTDB): domain Bacteria; phylum Bacteroidota; class Bacteroidia; order Bacteroidales; family UBA932; genus Cryptobacteroides. The sequence continues at coordinate 20,698 of DCCQ01000116.1, forward strand.
GAGTTCCACGTATGACTCTTTGCAATAGTTAATGAACTTTCTCATCTTTGCATTTAATGGACCTCGTAATTTGGAAGCGTCTACGATGTCTGTTAAACAATTACCAAATCGTAACCTTTGATATTTTGCAGGGGAAGCAGGATTCGAACCCACATCGACGGTTTTGGAGACCGCTGAACTACCCTTGTTCTATTCCCCTATTTCAGGACGGAAATCCGTGGACATCCGTCCTGTATGTTGAAGAATTACTCTTCGATCTTGATTACCTGGCCGGCACCAACGGTACGTCCACCTTCGCGGATAGCGAACTGAAGGCCTTCGTTGAGGGCTACAGGAGTGATGAGCTGAACGTCAATCTCAACGTTATCGCCTGGCATAACCATCTCGACTCCCTCTGGAAGGGTGATCTCACCGGTAACATCAAGGGTACGGATGAAGAACTGAGGACGATAGTGGTTGTGGAATGGAGTGTGACGTCCACCCTCTTCCTTCTTGAGGACGTAGATCTGAGCCTTGAAGTGCTTGTGAGGAGTGATTGAGCCTGGCTTGGCGACAACCTCACCTCTCTTGACTTCCTTCTTGTCGATACCACGGAGGAGAAGACCTACATTGTCTCCGGCCTCACCCTGATCGAGGAGTTTACGGAACATCTCGACACCAGTAACCACTGTGCTTCTTGGAGCGTCACCGAAACCAACTAGCTCAACAGGATCGTTGACGTGGATTGTACCGGTCTCGATACGACCTGTAACAACGGTACCACGACCGGTGATGGAGAAGATGTCCTCGATAGGCATAAGGAATGGCTTCTCGTTCTGACGAACAGGCTGCGGGATATACTCGTCAACAGCGTTCATGAGATCCATAACCTTGTCTTCCCAAACTTTCTCTCCGTTGAGGGCGCCAAGAGCGGAACCACGGATGATAGGGCAGTTCTCATCGAACTTGTAGAATCCGAGAAGGTCACGGATTTCCATCTCAACGAGGTCAAGCATCTCAGCATCGTCAACAAGGTCAACCTTGTTCATGAAGACGAGGATCTTAGGTACGTTCACCTGACGGGCGAGAAGGATGTGCTCGCGGGTCTGAGGCATAGGACCGTCAGTGGCGGCTACAACGAGGATCGCACCATCCATCTGAGCGGCACCGGTAACCATGTTCTTAACGTAGTCAGCGTGGCCTGGGCAGTCTACGTGAGCATAGTGGCGCTTCTCTGTCTCGTACTCTACGTGAGCGGAGTTGATGGTGATACCACGCTCCTTCTCTTCAGGAGCATTGTCGATCTGATCGAAAGACTTTACCTTGTCGGCGTTACCGGAGACTCTCTCGGCGAGAACCTTGGTGATTGCGGCAGTCAAAGTCGTCTTACCGTGGTCAACATGGCCGATAGTACCGATGTTAACGTGCGGCTTCGTTCTTTGGAAAGTTTCTTTTGCCATAATATTATGATTTAAATGAGTAAACTAAATAATGCAGTT
>DCCQ01000024.1 GCA_002314195.1 Bacteroidales bacterium UBA1077
AACGCTTCCATCCTCGTGGTGGCTGTAAACGGCAACGGTGTGATGTCCGGGAAGATTCTGACGGTCAGCGAAGGTAAACTCGAAGTAAAGGCTGACGCGACTCCTGTCTCTGCGGACGGAGGATCCGTGACAGTTCAGATCACAACGAACCTTGACTACGAAGTCGTTATCCCGGAGACTGCGAAGTCGTGGGTGACCCTTGTGCAGACAAAAGCCTTGCGCACGGACAAGGTTACATTTTCTGTCGCTCCCAACACGGAGGCAAGCCAGAGGGCCGCAGAGATCGAAGTACATGTGGATGGCGCAAAGGTTCAGACATTCAACATTGTACAACAGGCTAAAACGGTTGTACCTGAAACTTGGAACAAAGCAAATTTATCATCATTCTATCCTACAGATGATTTTAACTATGCATCTGCACAACCGGAGGATAGAACATCCTCCGATAATTGGCAAGGTACTCAGATTTTGCTCTATAATCCATCCAAATTCTACACAAAAGAACCTCGCGCTATAATAGGACTTAGTGGAGCCCCTGATGCTTTAGGTAAATTAATATCACCTTTGCTTTCTGGTGAATGTACTACTCTAAAGATTGAATATGGATATCACTTTATGGCTACTATGTTGCCGTCAGGCATTTCTTTTAATGTAAAAATCACAGATCAATCCTCATCAAGCATACTAATGGATAAAAATGTGATTTTTGACAGGAGTGATGACACTGCTTTCAAAAATGCACGGAATCAAGTCCAATCTGTAATGTTTGAAAACCTATCCATATCAGGAAACTTTACAATATCAATAACCAACAATGGTCCTTCTGGGAGCGGTAATAAAATCAGGGACGTTGTTGATATTCTTAATATTTATTGGAAGTAATAACACTAAAAAAGTTTGTTATGTTAAAACATTTTCATTTTCTCGCTATTTCAGCGATGATTTGCAGTGCAGTATCGTGCAACCAAATCGAACCTCTTCAGGCGACATCGGAACAAGTTGAAGAGACACAAGTGACAACAAGGGCTTATGACGATAAGTCCCCGACCATCGCCGTGTATGTAGAAACGAATGATGTCAATCCCCTCAACGCAGGTGACTACAAGATGTCAGACGGTTCAACATTCATCGACATCGTAGAATTGTTCGCTTCCAACATCCATAAGGATGGCAACGGTGACCCGACCCTGTACCTCAATGACAAGCTCACCAACGTCCTTGAGAATGGAGGCGCGGCCACTTACGTAGCACCTCTTCAGGAAAAGGGTATCAAGGTCCTCCTCACAGTCCTTGGTGACTGGCAGGGAATAGGTGTGGCGAATATGACCGACGCTCAAAGCACAAAGTTCGCCACCATCCTTGCCTATGCTGTCAACAAGTACGGTCTTGACGGAATTGGTTTTGACGATGAGTACGCCAGCTACAGCGGTTCGCTCGTGTCAAACTCTTATGCCCAGATCATCAAAAAACTTCACGCCCTGATGCCGTCTGACAAACTCATCACCGTTTTCGATTGGGGTAACACAGATCAGATTGATGCCGAAGCCTCAGCCTGCATTGACTATGCTTATCACGGATATTTCGGAAGCTACAACACTTCAAGTGACATTACCGGAATGACTACAGCCAAGTGGTCTCCATTATCTCTCAATCTTGGAAACTACAATTCAACATCAAGCGTACAAAGTTATGCCAGCAGGGCTCTTGAGAATGGTTATAGTATTCTAATGTGCTTCAATCTAAGGACAAGGAATGACCGTGATCCTCTCTCTGTCTTCCAAGCAATATCAAATGGTGTTTATGACGGAGACGAGATCTCTTGCTCAAATGGTAACAGAGCCAGAACCGCTGGTTCCGTAGCATCTGGTTATACCATCACATATGAGATGGCCCAGTAACTTGAAGCAAGCTTAAATAAAGGGATAGGGCAGCAACCGCTCCTTGCCCTATTCCTATCAATCCATCTCAAGGGAAGATATGACCCTTTCATATTCCATCCCCTCCCACACATCACCACGGCACAATGCACCCATTGCCCGTGGTGATTTTTATTATTCCCGAGTCATCAACATTCCCACCGTGGCGCTCTCCGGTGACAAAATCCCGCCAAAACGCTCCTCCAGAGGAACAGACGCCCCTCTGTGGCATCATTTTAAGCCAAAATCGTCTCCCTTCAGCCCCTTGGTGGCAGGCAAGTGCTGGTGCAAAGTGATGATTTTAATGTAGTTGATTCCGCAAATGGTATCTTCCCGCATAGGCTTATCTATCCCAATGTTTGAAACAAGCAATATTACTTCAACACTCGTCCATAATCTCTCAATAGTAAATGCAACTCATTCAATGTCAAGGAGTGGCAGACAACACATTGATTATTGAATAGTTAACACTTTACCTTAAGCATCAAACCGCCAAAGACAATCAGTTAAAATATTCATTAACAACGATTTATAAATCACACCCCCAATAAGTCATATCTGCTTGTGCGGGACATTGAGCCTCTTCATCGACTTCGGGTAAGGGAACAGGCTAAATGTTGAGAGATTGAACGACAATTTTGCAGCGAAGAGCCGTCGAACACCTCCACTTGTCGGTTTTGAACGACATTATAGTCAAAGAATGTCGTCCTAACCCTCCGTCACAGGAATGTCAGCCCGTCTCTTAGAAGCTGAATATCACCCGAATAGTTCAGAATGACTTCCAAGACGAACCAACTTGATGGTTTGTTCCGCCTCATCAACCCATATCAGCAGGAAATCGCTCTCTATATGACATTCAAACGCTCCTTTGTAGTTACCTGTCAAAGGGTGTGGTTTGTATTACTCTGGCACTTTTCCTGTCTCAAAAAGATGAGAAAGCACACTTTGTAATGCCAACAGTTTCTTCTTATTGTTAGAATACTTCTTGTAGTCTTTCTTGAACTGAGTTGTTTGGACAAATTTCCACATACTACAGTGACGCTACATATTTCTTGAACGCCTCGAAGTCAAACTCATCGAGATTTTTGCTCCCCACAAGTGATGGCTGACCAGGATTTTGGCCAGCCACCAACTATTATAAGCTTGTGATTATCCTAATTCAAGAACGAGGCGTGAATTCGCAGACTTACCGTACCAGGTGGATAACAGATTATAAGTTTAATTCAAGCCCCTTATCCTTGCGAAAGTGACTTTATCCGTTCAAGTGACAGGCCTGCGACTTGTGCTATCTGTTCGACAGGCATGCCTAGCGCAAGCAATGACTTCGCTACATCTATCATGGCGGCATCGCGCCCTTCGGCTCTGCCCTCGGCTCTGCCCTCGGCTTTTCCTTTTTCCACGCCATCCTTGAGACCAGATCTATAGCCTTGCTGCTTGGCGCCCTCTATGTAGGGACGCATCTCTTTCTCTGTCAACATAACACTGAAATAGTTGTCAATCTCGTTGTCGTCAAGGCCGCTTACACGCATCGCCTTCTCCAATCTGCCAAACCGCTCGTCATCTTTCGACCTCGATTTGGCAAAGATAGCGAAATTCCTGAATATTCGGCACCATCCTGCGACGGGACTGTCATATTCATCCGTGTAGTGCATGATCCTCGGTAACTCAAGGAGGTAGAACGAAATCTGATCACCAAATGGCTCTGAGGTCTCAACTTCCTGGATGCGGTAATGGTAGAGGATCTTGTCCTCCGGTGAATCCGGATGGACATCCTCGTAGTTCATGATGCAGATTACCTTGACAGGGGTAAGGACATATTCTTTATCACCTTCCTCTACCTGTCGATTGACCAACCTGGCGCCATAAAAGAACAGCCTGTCACGCTGGTCAGACCTTGAGGCTTTCTGCATCTCGACAAGAATGGTTCCGCTAGGGGTCTTGCAGAGAAGATCAAAGAGTATCCTTTTGTCATGCTGGGCATCCTTGGCAAGTTCAGTGTTCCGGAACTCTACTGACGTGATGTTTTCCTGAAGAATGTCGTTCAGGAGCATGATGAGCATGTCAGGGTGATTCTGGAACAGGTACTTGAATGCCCAATCGCATGTCAGGTCAAGATATTCCGGAGTGGCAAGGCTCTGGGCATAGGTGTCCTTTTCTTCCTCGCTCATCCCTTTGAATCTTGAGTCATTATCAATCAATCTTCGGCAATGGCGATAGCGTTTGCGATAGAGGTCCAGCTCGGACATTCCCTCTTGGTTAATGGCAGGTTTGGTCTCAGAACAATTCATAGTTCAAATTTGTTGATTGTTGGTAATAGTTGGTCTCGGAATCCCTTCCGAAACCTGCACCCAATATCGGGATTGTAAACGTAAAAAATGAAAAGAAACGCATGCAATTCAAAAGAAACAGAAATTTCTTTGATAAAAAACAGAAATATTTTTCGGCACAATGCACCCATTGCCCGTGGTGATTTTCATTATGCCACACGCCATTGCTCGCAACAGCTGTTTCCCAAACCTTTTGCCACCTTTCCGGCAAGTAATCGCAATTCTCTGAATATCATAGGGTGGATCACCACTTATTGATTCAGTGAGAGTTACGCAAAGCCGCCAGTCAAATTCAGAGGGCAACGTTTACGAACATATACATTAACAGCCTATTACATCCCACGCAGACACCGCTCTCCCACCGCCGTGTCAGGTCTCTACGGCAGGCTCAGTGACCGAAACCATCCCCTTCGGCTGACTTAATGCTTGAACGCATAATGTCTCTTCCTCCAATTGTGCCTATGCCGAATTGCGAAATGCGCGGAAAAACTTTGTGAATAAAAAAAGTTGCATATATTTGCAGTGCTAGAATCCGCCACGCGAGCCGAAAGGCAGCGTACCAGGGCGGAACTTTTTTTGATATGTCATATTCTAATCAACCACTCACAACATCGGATCGGAACTGGCGTCTTTCGGATGCATGACAAAGTTATTCTTCAATTTCTCCGACACAAAGACCAAGAAGTCCATTGCCAGAAGCTATTACGTACCGCAACATGAAATCTTGGAAAGCTGGATGAAATCGCTCAACGCATTGAGAAATTCGTGTGCGCACCACAGCCGTGTCTGGAATCGAATAATGCCAGCAATGCCACAGATTCCGTCAAGGCTGAACAAAAACCGGATTACAATCAAACCGACAGCCAACAGATTATATGCGATTTTATCTTGTATGAGTTACTGGTTAAACGCCATAAAGCCTCATAATGATTTCACACAAAAGTTCAAATCACTTTTAAGTCAATACCCTAGCATCGACATTCGCGCAATGGGATTCCCTCTTGATTGGGAAAAGGAGCCTTTATGGAGATAAGTCCAGGCTTCAGAGACAAGTCCTGCCCCACACACAATGCACCCATTGCCCGTGGTGATTTTCATTATGCCACACAGTTCCAATTCTCCCCATCCTGGCGTTCTCCGGTGACAAAATCCCACCAAAACGCCTCCCAAGAGGAACAAACGCCCCTCTGCAGCATCTTTTTAATCCAAAATCGTCTCCCTTCAGCCCCTTGGTGGCATAGGATAGAACTCCTTCAGCCCGTCTCTTAGTTGAGCGTTGCTGAATATCACCCGAATAGTTCTGAATGACTTCCAAGACGAACCAACTTGATGGTTTGTTCCGCCTCATCAACCCATATCAGCAGGGAATCGCTCTCTATATGACATTCAAACGCTCCTTTGTAGTTACCTGTCAAAGGGTGTGGTTTGTATTCATCAGGCACTTTTAGCGCTGACGGGAAAGTCAAACAGAAAGTTCCAGCCAGCGGGTTTCCTTGGTGTCAAGGAGATCGGAGACTTCAGCGAAACGGGTAGTGACTTTCTGGAGTTCAGCGGGATCGGTCAGGCCTCCGTTCATCTTGGACTCAAGGTCGGATTTCTCAGCGGTCAGGGACTCGATGTCTTTCTCAAGCTGCTCAAGTTCTCGCTGCTCCTTGTAACTCAGCTTGCGGGGGGCATCGGGACGGGAGGTTTTGGCTGACACCTGTCCAGAAACGGGAACAGAAACGGAGTCAGAAAGCGAGGCGGATGAAGAAGCCTTGGAGGCGCGTTCCTCCTCTCGGGCCTTGCTGCGTTTCTCCGCCTCGTAGTCCTTGATGAACTCTCGGTACTGGCTGTAGCTGCCGATGAAGTCCTTGACCTCACCGCCTCCGCAGAACACGAAGAGGTGATCGACCAGACGGTCCAGAAAATGGCGGTCGTGGGAGACCAGAATCAAAGTGCCTTTGAATTCCTTCAGGTACTCTTCAAGAATATTGATGGTCACGATGTCCAGATCGTTGGTCGGCTCGTCCATGATCAGGAGGTTCGGCTGCTTCATCAGGATTGTCAGCAGGTACAGACGACGTTTCTCTCCGCCGGAAAGCTTGCTGATGCGGTTGTTCAGCATGTCGTGCGGGAAAAGGAACTGACTCAACAAATGCGTGTCGTTCACGGTCTCCAGAACGGTCTGGTTCTCATCAAATTGCATTCCGCTCTGACGGTAGTATCCTATTTTCAGGGACTCTCCCCTCTCGATGACACCGGTGGTTCGGCAATGCTCAACAACCGTGGTTCGGCTAGGCTCATCAACCAATGAAGCGCCAGGATCCGACGCGTCCATATTCCCGATCAGAAGATTGATGAAGGTTGTCTTGCCGACACCGTTCTTTCCAACGATGCCGACCTTCTCGTACCGCTGGAAATTGTAAGTGAAATGGCTCAGGTAGCAGTCCTCGCCATAATATAAGCTGACATCCTTGCAGTTGATGATCTTGGTTCCAAGCCTTGAAGCCGGTCCCATCTCTGCAAGGCTCACGCTGCTGGTCCGATAGACCTGTTCCGCCCTGTCCTTCAGTTCGTAGAAGGCGTTCTTGCGGTACTTCGCCTTGCCGGTCCTGGCACACGGACTTGCGTGCATCCATTCCAGCTCACGGCGAAGGAGGTTCTTGATCTTGTCGGTCTCGGCGTTGTAGTTCTCAATGCGCTCCTGCCTCTTCTCCAGATAGTTCTGATAGTTACCTTTATAAATATACACGGCTCCGTGATCCATCTCCATCACCGTGTTCGCCACGGAATCCAGGAAGTAGCGGTCATGGGTCACCATCAGGAGGGTGCAGCGGGCGTGGGACAGATAGTTCTCCAGAAACTCGATGCCGTCAATGTCCAGATGGTTCGTCGGCTCGTCCATCACGAAGAAGTCAGCCTCGCTGGCGAGCATCACGATGATGGCGGCACGCTTGACCTCTCCACCGGAAAGCACCTTCATCTTACGGTCATATTCCGACATTCCGAAGGAGGTCAGCAGACGGCGGACACGCTGCTCATATTCAGCAAGATGCTCCGGGTCAAGGTTTTTCGTCCACTGCTCGCTGTCTCGCATTATCTGATCCCACACGGTGGATTCTGGGTCATATTCATACTCCTGCTCAAGGAAAGCGATGCGGATGTCCTTGAGGAATATGATCTTGCCGCCCGAATCGGAGCTGTCCTTGCCGGCGAGGATGCGCAGGAGACTGGTCTTGCCGGTGCCGTTCGGGGCGATGAGGGCGATCTTGTCGCCTTCGTTGATGTTGAATCCGATGTGCTCGAACAGGACTTTCGGGCCGTAGGATTTGGAGATGTTCTCTATCTGGAGGTAACTTGGCATATTCTTATTTCCGAATGACGTTCCAAGGGCAAACCTTAGATTTGCGGCGGAGTTCTCATCTCTAAGACTTGCAGCCACAAAGTTACAAAGTTTCGGAGGAAGTGCAAAAACAGATAAGGAACGACAAACGGTGGAGGACTGCCGTGCAACGCATAAATTTTCACTTAAACGATATAATTGAATAAACAGTTTGACAAAAACTATATTCTGGCTATATTGCTAAAGTTTTGGTTGACAAGTAAGAATATAGTGTCGTCTTTCTGTGCGAGAGGGTTCCTTCCATTTCCACAGTTCTGTACAGGAACTCGAGACTAATTCAAAATAAATCAGTGTGATAAATTGGTAATGAGACACCTGCGTGTCTGATTACACTAAACTGTTTA
>DCCQ01000115.1 GCA_002314195.1 Bacteroidales bacterium UBA1077
AATGGTTATATTTCTGATAATGAATATGATCCATTTTACAGCCTCCTTTGCCACCCTCGGCCATAAGCGTGAGGGACCCAGCCGTCAGGCTGGGAGGGTGCTTCGGCCCTTCGGCAAACTCTGAGAACAGTTTCTTTTTACTTGAATATGAGCGTGAAGACGGTTGCCTCGGAGTCCGAGCGGCTGAGGCGGAGGGTGCCACCGTGCATCCTCATGATCTGGCGTGAGAGACTGAGGCCGATGCCGCTGCCGTCGGGCTTCGTGGTGAAGAACGGAATGAATATCTCCTCCTGGCTCGCCGGGCTGATCGCCGGTCCGTCATTGCTCACATTGATGATGACGTTGTCCCTCTTGTCAATCTCAGCGGAGATCTCGATGTGCCGGGCTCCGGCCTGGGCAGCATTCTTCACCAGATTGATGAGAATCTGAGAGATCTGGCTTTCGTCAGCGTACAGCAGAACATCCTCGGTCTTCTCCACGAATTTCGCCACGGCTCCGGCGGCGGTCAGCACCGGCTGGCTGAGGTCGATGACTTTGGCGGCGAGATCCCGCACAAAGAAAGCCTTTCTGACCGGCACGGCGACGTGGGTCAGATCCCTGTACGAATTGACGAATTTTATCAGGCCACGGGACGAGCTGGCTATCGTCTCCAGACCTGCCTTGAGGTCTGGGCCGTCGGAGGGCGGAGTGATCGTCCCGGCATATTCGGAAAGAGCTTCGGAAAGGGACGCGATCGGGGTGACGGTGTTCATGATCTCGTGGGTAAGAACCCTGATTAGTCTTGTCCATGACTCCGATTCATTTTCCTCGATGGTCTCCGAGATGTCGTTCACCGCAATGATCTTCACGTCTTTACGCCCGATGTGGGCAGAAGTGGCGGAAAGAGAGATGTTGGTCTGAGAGCTTTCTGAATATATCGATGCTTTCTGGTCAAGTCCTTCCTCTACCTTCTCAAAAGCACCTCTTAACGAAGGGCTTACGATGTCAAGCTGGCGAAGTGTGCTCAAAGAAGACACGCCCAGCAGAAGCAGAGCCTGCTTGTTGGTGTAAAGCACGGAATCAGTTCCGGACTCCAGCACTACGATGCCGGTCTTGGCTTGGTCCAGCATCTGCCCGTAATATTCCTCCTGCTCCCGGATGTCGGCTGTCTCTTTCTGGAAAATGGTCCGGATTCGGTTAAGGGTCCGGTTGATCTTCCGGCTGCCCAAGCCGCCCTCGTCGAATCTGAAATTGGTCTCCTTGTCCTCCAGCGCGTCAAGCATATAGGTGACTTTCTTAAGGATGCGATGCCTCGTGAGAAGCACCGCGACCAGAGCCACCAGCGCCAGCACGCCGGCCGGAATCACTATCTGAGGCCACGGAAGCATAGTCCTAAATTCCGTATTTCTTGAGTTTGCTGTAGAGGGTCGGGCGGCTGACGTTCAACGCCTTAGCCACCAGCGACATATTCCCTGAATATTTCTCCACGGCGGCTCGGATCGCCTTCTCCTCAACCTCCTCCAATGTGGCCACCGATGGCTCGCTTCCTTCGACCAAAGCCTCTGTCGGAAGTTGCAATTCCTTTTCTGTCAAATTGTTGCCTTCAGCGAGAATCACCGCTTTCTCGATGCAGTTCTGTAGCTCACGAATATTCCCGCTCCAGTGACATTCCTTCAGCGCGGCCTTGGCTTCCGGAGCGATTCCTTCCACCTCGCGATGGTACTTCTCGTCGAACCTTTTTATGAATATCTCCGCGAGGGGCACGATGTCTTCCGGGCGCTCTCTCAGAGCCGGCAGATGGATGTTCATCGTGTTGATTCTGTAGAAGAGGTCCTCCCGGAAAGTGCCTTCCTGCACCTTCTGACGCAGATCCATGTTCGTGGCGCAGACAAGGCGGATGTTCACGTTCCGTGGTTTGGTGTCTCCGACACGGGTGATTGTCCTGTTCTGAAGGACCCTCAGAAGCTTTGCCTGAAGATGCAGGGGAATATTCCCGATCTCGTCCAGGAACAGGGTTCCGCCCTCGGCCATCTCGATCTTACCGACCTTGTCAGCGTAAGCGTCCGTAAAGGCCCCCTTGACGTGGCCGAAGAGCTCGCTCTCGAAAAGCGTCTCAGGAATCGCACCTGCGTCCACGCTGACCATCAGGCCGTTACGACGCTCGGAATGATTGTGTATCTCTCTGGCCAGAAGGTCTTTGCCGGTTCCGTTCTCTCCTGTGATGAGCACCGTCGCATCTGTAGGGCCGATCTTCTCGATTGTCTTCTTGATCTCGGCCATAGCCTGTGACGTGCCCCAGTACATCCCGGTAGGTCCGGTGGTATATTCATTGGACTGCTGACTGTCCTTCCGGTTCTCCGCCACCGCCCTTTCCAACGTGGCGAGCAGTTTCTCGTTCTCCCACGGCTTCACGATGAAGTCGAACGCCCCTCTTTTCATCCCCTCGACCGCCAGCGAGATGTCGGCGTAGGCAGTGAACAGTACCACCTTCTGGTTCGGGTTGTTGTTGCGTAACTCGCTGAGCCAGAACAGCCCCTCGTTTCCCGTGTTGATGTCCGTGTTGAAATTCATGTCCAACAGTATCACGTCCGGCTGGAACGTGTTCACCGTGCTGATCAGCTGGGCTGGTGACGGCAGGATCTCCACCGCCTCGAACCGCATGGGCAAAAGGATCTTCAGTGCGGACCGTATCCCCGCATTGTCATCCACAACAAGCACTTTTCCGACTTTCTTCATCTTGGTATTTCTTTTTGGCCAATCACAGCAATCATCATCATTGGCTGTGTCATTCTTTCTTTTTAGCGTTTTCTCCTGAATCCCGGAAACGCAGGTGTTTGGACTATTCCGATGCGGATTCGGTGACGGAGATGTTCTCCGCGCCGGCGGCCTTCAAGGCGGCCACAAGGGCATCGACCTGAGGCTTGTCGTCGAACGGGCCTACCGTGAACACAACGGCTCCGGCCTCCACGCTCTTTATCAGATCCTTGTCTGAGTGTTCGTGGATGGCGGAGATTGCCTGTTCGGACAGCGACTGGCCATCCTCAGGGTAGATCTTGACCATCATCAAAGTCCTGACTTTCGACTCAAGTTCCCTGGCCTTGGACACACTGATGACCTGACCGTTGTGGAAAGCGTCGATCTGAGCGTCGCGGAATCCTCTCTTCTTCACCTTGTTGAGGTTGGACAAGGCATCCTTGTATGTTTTGAAAAGTCCAGCCGAATATGCATGTTTGCCCGAGGCCGTGATCCTTTCAAAGACCGGACTCAAGCCGTTCAGGTCTGCGACAGAGGCTTTCCTGGACAATGTGAATATCCTGATCTGGTAGATGATGCCCTCCGGCAAGGTGTTGTTCTCCGCGAATCTGCCTTCCGGGAGGATCATGAATGAATAGTCAAACGTCGGTTTTGGCTTGCGGATGTCCAGATGCAGGTCGGATCCGTAACTGTTCTTCGAGAATGTGTAGCCTGAAGCTGTCCCGACAATCTCCTTGTCGGCCTCGGCCTGAAGCTTTCGTGTGTCGATCACTATTCCGTTGGCCAGAAAGTCCATCTCGATGTTCTGGAGTTCCTTCACGGCCGCGTTCAGAGCGGCGTTCAGGGTAGGAAGCATAAGCTCTTTGTCCGCGATTTCGGCTGAGAGTCGGGCTTTCTCCTCGTCCGGTGCTGTGGCCAGTCCGGAGCGCATCTTGTCCAGGTTCTTTCCGAACCTTGCCACAGAATCCCGCAATGCTCTGACTTCCCGCATCTTGTCCATGTACTTCTTTGTCCCTTCGTCCTGTTGGCTGTCATCGGAGACCGCGGAGCCATTGTCGATTCTGGTCCGGTCAGCCGCCGGATTCAAGGCGGCCAATGCCCTCAACTCGCCCACGTCGGAGACCGCCTTGCGGACAGGCATGCTGTCATATTCAAGAACATAGATCATGACGCTGTCGCGGCCGCACTCGCGGTTGGAAGCGAAGATTGAATATTTCCCGTCCTCCGTGTTGACGAAGAGGAAGTCATCGTACGGCGAGGAATACGGAAAGCCCATGTTCACGGGCATGTCCCAGTCGTTCGTCTCGCTGTTCCAGTTTGAGACGTAAAGGTCGTAGCCACCCATGCCGTAAAGCCCTTTTGACGCGAAGTAAAGTGATTGACCGTCAGGTGAAAGCATCGGGTAGATCTCATCCGAGGAACTGGTCATCTGCTCGTTGATCAACGCCGGGACAGACCACAGGGAATCGGTCAGGTGCGTCGCATAGATATTCCTGATGCCCTCTTCGTCCTTGGCTGAATAAAAGATGTCTTTGGAGCCGTCAGGGACGTAGATCGCCCGTGACAGATTGTCACCTCCGAGCGAGTCCAACTGATTCGGAGTTTTCCTCCAGCTGAAATCCTTCAAAGGGTAGAACAGAAAGAAGTCTTCAAGTGGGAATGTACGCTTTGCCACAACTGTGGGTTGGCTACAGAATCCCATCATGTTGAGCCCGTTACGTGACAGCAGCAACTGTTCCTCCGCCTTCGCCGAGGACGTGGAGTCCAAAGCGGCCACCGCGTCTTCACCGTACTTGACCGCCTCGGCGAAATTGTATGCAAGCCGGCATGAGTCCGCTTTCATCATAAGTTTTGTGGGAGAGACCTGAGCGGAGGCCTCTACGCTGAGCGCGGGTTGCGCGAGCAGAATGAATATGCCGATGAATATTTTGTTTCTCATTTCGAAAAATCTCGGTGAATGCGTCTGCAAAAATAAGAAATACTTGGCAGATAATTTCTTTCTAAGAAAAAAATGCTAAATTTGTACCCCTATTTTTATGCGCAAAAATTAAAACAATAAAATAAAAGTTAAAATTATGCAAAGTAAAGGTTGGATTAGGCTTGTCGCCATTCTGCTTGCGATCGCTTCCATTTGGCAGCTTTCCTTCACAGCGGTGACAGCCATCCAGGAAAAGAAAGCGGAGAAGTTCGCCGAGAAGGCAGCCGTCGCTGCCCAGAACTCAGCGGCTTTCGCCCGGATTCCTGAAAATGACCAGGCTTACTATCTGGACTCAATCAGGAAGGAACAGAACAGGGTATTCATCGATTCCATCTCTTCGAAGAAGGTATTCCTTTGGAACACTTACAAGGAGTGCAAGGCCAAGGAAATCAACCTAGGTCTGGATCTCAAGGGTGGTATGAACGTCATGCTGCAGGTGCAGCTTCAGGATCTTGTCAGGGCCATTTCCGGCAACAGCATGAATCCTGAGTTCCAGAAGGCTCTTGCCCTCGCCAAGGAGCGCAGCGTGAACTCACGTGAGGACTACATCACCCTTTTCGCCGACGCATGGAAGGAAGTGGCCAACGGCCAGACCCTCGCCCAGATTTTCGGGACCTACGAGATGAAGGACAAGATCACTCCGGCATCCACCGATGCCGAGGTCATCAGCGTCATCCGTGAAGAGGCCGAGAGTGCCGTCGCTAACTCATTCAACGTGCTCAGAAGCCGTATCGACCGTTTCGGTGTGACCCAGCCTTCCATCCAGAAGCTTGGAAACAGTGGGCGTATCCTCGTCGAACTCCCTGGCGTCAAGGAGCCTGAGCGTGTCAGGAAACTCCTTCAGGGAACCGCTTCCCTCGAATTCTGGGAGACCTACACAAATCAGGAGCTTTCGGGCTACCTTGCTGAGGCTAATGCAAAACTGGCCGAGATCCTTTCTGAAGAAGGAACAGACTCCACAGCAACAGAAACTCAACCTGAGACGTCTGTGACTGAGAACAGCACGGACTCTCTTCTTAATTCCGAGATTGCTCAGAACAAGGATAACTCAGCGGAGATCAATGCCTACAAAAAAGCAAACCCTCTTTTCGCTGTTCTCAGCCCATCAGGCTCAAACAACGCCTGCATCGGCTATGCTGCTGCAATTGACACAGCCAAGGTCAACAGGTATCTCGCCATGCCTCAGATTGCCGAGATCTTCCCGGCCGAGTTTAGACCTATGTGGACCGTCAAGCCTTCCGAGTATGTTCAGGGAGACAACGTTTACGAGCTCGTCGCCATCAAAGCGACCTCGAGGGACGGCAAGGCGAAACTTGACGGTGGCGTGATCACTGACGCGCATGTCGTTTACGACCACGGCTCTAACGGTGAGCCTTCTGTCTCCATGAGCATGAACGCCGAAGGCGCCAACATCTGGGCCCGCATGACCAGCGACAACGTCGGCAAGCAGATAGCCATCGTCCTCGATGACATGGTATATTCATACCCTAACGTGCAGAACGCCATCACGGGCGGAAGTTCCTCCATCACCGGCCACTTCACCCCGGACGAGGCGACCGACCTTGTGAACGTCCTCAAGTCAGGTAAGCTTCCGGCACCCGCCACCATCATCCAGGAGCAGGTCGTAGGTCCTTCCCTCGGAGCCAAGTCCATCAACGCAGGTATGATCTCATTCCTCATCGCGTTCATCCTTGTGCTCGTTTACATGATTTTCTTCTATCAGGGCGCCGGTGTCGCCGCTGACATCGCTCTTCTCTGCAACGTGCTTCTCCTCTTCGGAGTCCTCGTTTCATTCGGAGCCGTCCTGACACTCCCTGGTATCGCCGGTCTTGTCCTGACAATGGGTATGGCCGTTGACGCCAACGTGATCATCTACGAGCGTATCAAGGAAGAGCTTGCCGCAGGCAAGGGGCTTGGCAAGGCTGTGGCCGATGGTTACAAGAACGCCTACTCAGCCATCATCGACGGTCAGGTGACCACCCTCCTTACCGGTATCGTTCTCTTCGTGTTCGGTTCCGGTCCTGTGCAGGGCTTCGCCACAACGTTGATCATCGGTATCATCACCTCTGTCCTCACCTCTATCTTCATCACAAGGCTTATCTTCGATGACCGCATCGAGAAGGGCAAGAACATCACATTCGAGAACAACCTCACCAAGAACTTCCTAAAGAACACTCATTTTGACTTCATTGCAGCCCGTAAGTGGTCTTACATCATCTCCGGTGCGTTGATCGTCATCTCTGTTGTCTCCATCTTCACCAAGGGCTTCACCTATGGTGTAGACTTCACCGGTGGACGTACCTATGTTGTCCGTTTCGACCAGCCTGTGACCGCAGAGCAGGTCCGCAGCGCGGCCGAGGTTGAGTTCGACGGCGCCGTCGAGGTCAAGCAGTTCGGAGGTGAGAGCCAGATGAAGATCACGACCCAGTACAAGAACGATCAGGAGTCAACCGACGTTGACGCTGAGGTAGAGGCCAAACTCTACAATGCCTTGAAGCCGTTCTTCGCCGAGAAGGACATCACTCTTGACGAGTTCAAGTCCACGGTTGACAATCCTAACGGTATCATCTCATCTGACAAGGTCGGCCCTACTATCGCCAACGACATGAAGAGAGACGCGATCATCGCTGTCATCCTCTCCTTGCTTGTGATCTTCGCCTACATCGCGTTCCGTTTCAAGGGATGGACCTGGGGTCTTGGCGGTGTGGTTTCACTTGCCCACACAGCCATCATCGTCATCGGCTTCTTCTCCCTGTTCTCAGGAATTCTGCCGTTCAACCTTGACGTTGACCAGACGTTCATCGCGGCCATCCTGACCATCATCGGTTACGCCATCAATGACAATGTGGTTATCTTCGACCGAATCCGTGAGTACAGGACCCTGCATCCGAATGTTGACGTGAGGACCAACACCAATCTGGCCATCAACGCTACCTTGACCCGTACAGTCAACACCTCTGTCTCCACTCTCGTCACCATGCTCGCCATCGCGGTCTTCGGCGGTGAGTCCATCAGAGGTCTTGCGGTTGCCCTTATCCTTGGTATCTGCATCGGTACCTACGCATCAATATTCATCGGTACTCCGGTGATGTACGATGCCACAATGTGGGATCAGAAGCGCCTTGCCGCCAAGAATGGCAATGCAAAACCATCAAAGAAATAATCTTTCTTAAATGAATATGCTAAAGCGCCGGCCCGTTCAGGTTGGCGCTTTTTTGTGCACGACACAAAATCATTCATTCAACCCCCAGTCACTACGTGACAGCCCCGGTGGGGCATTGGGGACCGTATTCCCCAAACCCCTTGCGTCGCTTCGCTCCGATGTCCCTAGTCCCTGGTGTCTCTGGGATTTCGTTATATGCGGGTATGTTATTTGTTCACATTCTATACTTGGTTTTTGACTGCATTACATGTCCTTGGTGGGGTTTCTTTGGTGGTATTGTCGAAAAATTTATGTTTCTTATGATTCTTATATGTTTCTTTGCAGATTATATTGTTTAGAATGACTAACTTGGTACCGGATTCCAGAAGGTATTCTGGGATTCAGGTGTTATACTGTCAAACTTTGCTTTTACTATGGAACTTTTAGAGAAGAATAAAACATTCAGGCTGGAGGCCGTCGACCAGACAACCATTAACCAGGAGACCAGTGATCAGGAAGTAAACGATCAAGAGACTGACAAGCAAAAGGGCTCAAACCAGAAAACATTCGGTCAGGGGACTATTGACAGGGATCATGAGATGATGTCAGCGGATGACTTTTACCGTAGGCGCTACCTTCGCTGTCGCCAACTTATGGAGGCTGACGTGCGCTTCTCAGGTATGACGGACGAGGAGAGAGATGCCTATGCACAGCGATTGGCGACTCCGGAGTACCTTGATCTGACCTGTGATTGGGCGTTCAAGTACATATTCCAGAACCATCCGGATCTGCTGATTTTACTTCTTAACGACATCCTTCAGGAGGACATCAAATCGGTTGAGTTCAGAAACACAGAACTGACTGAAATCTCCCCGAAGGACAAGAGGATACTATTGGACCTCCTTTGTAAGACCCCGAACGGAACGATTTTGGTAGAGATGCAGAAGGCGTTGCGCTTTGACCAGCGTGACCGCTTGCTCTTCTACGGTTCAAGACTTGTGACCAGACAGGTTGAAAGAGGTGATGAGGAATATGCCCTGTCCCCCGTCAAGGTTATATGCATTATGAACTATGAGGACGATCATCCGAACTCTCCGGAAGGAAAGATTCTATACCATTACCGTCTTCAGGAGGTCGAGACTGTTGAACCGTTCGGGGATCAGATGTCTTTCTATCTGTTGGAATTGCCGAGGATAATGCGCTATACTGAAGAGTATGAGAGCCCGGTTGCCGCGTGGTGCCGGATATTCAGAAATTTCGCTATCTTTGCCAAGTCGAGGTCGGAAAGGGACGCTGTGTTCGATAAACTCGAAATGGCGATGCGTGTGAGCGGCCTTGACGATAGTGAGATTGATAACTATTTCAGTGACATGATGACAGAGAAAGAGATGCATCCATACATTGAGGGAGCCAGACAGCAGGGCTACCGTCATGGAGTAGAACAGGGTAGAGCTGAAGGCATGAAAGAAGGAATAGAGAAAGGAATAGAGAAAGGAATAGAGAACGTCGCCGCGTCTATGCTGAATGGTGGGATGTGTGTCAGTGACGTGGCACGCTTCACGGGATTATCAGAGCAGCGTTTAAATGCTTTGGGCCGAAAATAGCCCAGGAAGTTTTGTCGCCCTATTTCTTTCAATAAGGTCTGGTTGAAAGAAAATGAATCAGCCAGACCTTATTGCATATTTCGTCAGTGGATTACCTGATCATATTTTTAGGATCAAGGGCCTTGTCGAGTTCCTCCTTGGTGAGAAGGCCTTTCTCAAGGACTATGTCGTAGACCGAGCGGTTGGTCTCAAGGGCCTCTTTGGCGACCTTGGTGCTGGCCTTGTAGCCGATGATAGGGTTGAGGGCAGTCACGATGCCGATGCTGTTCTTCACCATCTCGTAGCAGCGCTCCTTGTTGACGGTGATGCCCTCCACGCACTTCTCACGCAGAGTGTTCATCGCATTGGTAAGCCAGGTGATGCTTTCCATGATGGATTCGGCGATGACCGGCTCCATGACGTTCAGTTGGAGCTGTCCGGCCTCGGCGGCGAATGAAACGGTGGTGTCGTTGCCTATAACCTTGAAGCAGACCTGATTGGTTACCTCTGGGATGACAGGGTTGACCTTGCCAGGCATTATGGATGAGCCCGGAGCCATTGGCGGAAGGTTGATTTCCTTAAGGCCACAGCGTGGGCCTGAGGTCAGAAGTCTGAGGTCGTTGCAGATCTTGGAAAGTTTGACAGCCAGTCTTTTGAGGGCTCCTGAGTAGCTGACGTAAGCGCCTGTGTCAGGGGTGGCCTCGACGAGATCCGGAGCGGCGATGAAATGCTCTCCGGTTAGTTCTGTCATTTTCTTCGCGCAGAGCTCGGCGAAGCCAGGCCTTGCGTTCAGTCCGGTGCCGATGGCTGTTCCGCCCATATTGATCTCATAGAGAAGGTTCACGTTCCTCTCAAGGTTGAGGACCTCTTCCTCAAGATTGGTGGCGTAGGCGTGGAATTCCTGGCCGGATGTCATAGGAACGGCGTCTTGAAGTTGTGTGCGTCCCATCTTGATGACGTGCTTGAACTCCTCGCCCTTGTCCTTGAACGCGTTGATGAGGTCCTTGAGGCTTTTCTCAAGCTTCCTGTTCATTCTGATGAAAGCGTAACGAAAAGCAGACGGATAAGCGTCGTTGGTGGACTGCGCGCAGTTCACATGATCGTTAGGGGAGCAGAACTGGTACTCGCCCTTGTTGTGTCCCATGATCTCAAGGGCTCTGTTGGCGATGACCTCGTTCGCGTTCATATTCACTGAGGTTCCTGCTCCTCCCTGCATCATGTCCACAGGGAACTGATCGTGGAACTTGCCGTCGATGATTTCGCGGCATGCGGCTATGATTGCATCCGCGATGTGTGGCTCAAGCGCACCGAGTTCCTTGTTTGTCTGGGCTGCGGCAAGTTTGATGCATGCCATCGCTATGACATACTCAGGATAGTCGCGCATCCTCGTGTTGGAAATCTTATAATTGTTGAGGGCTCTCTGTGTCTGCACACCGTAGTAGGCCTCAGCCGGAACCTGAAGTTCTCCAAGAAGATCAGACTCGATTCTGAATTTCTCTTCGCTCATAATGAATTAATATTTTCGGTTTATAAATTGTTTTATAATCTATCTGACAAAGGTAACCTCAAAAAAGATTATAAGCAAAACTGCCGAGAGAAATTTCAGATTATTATTTGCTATCCTGCCGTGAGGCCGGCGGAATTGTGATAAGGTGATTTGTGATCACTGGGGCATCGAGCCAACTGCCGTTAGGGCTGAAGATCCTTTCGACTATGAGTTCTATCAATTCTCTCACGGTGATCAAGATAGGCTCCATCTCTTCTCGGTTGGTGTAATATAAGACATCATAGTCACAATTCTTCCTTATAGACCTCATTTGAGAAAGAACCTTTGAATATTTAGGATCAATTTTTCCTGTAAGAACGTACTCCCGGCCAAATTCAGTAATAAGGCCGCTATGAGTCTTTGGAGAAAACCCATCACTGACCATCACGCCATCACAGCGTGATAAAGCGCATAATACGCCCTGTTCGCCACAGCATTCCACATCTCCAACTTTGCCAATTCTTCTGAATCAGTCAGGAATTTCAGAGCTTTCACCATTTCCTGACCTGCAATCACACGCCTCTCCTCTTCGGTCATAGCTAAATAATTCTTATTGAATCTGTTTGAACATTATGATAAAATAATGTGCCTTTTCGGCTGTTCCAATCATTCTCTGTGTAGATAATAGGCACAAAGTCAAGGCCTAATCGCCAACCAAGGAGAGTCAATGGATATGTCACATTATCATAATCACTCTTCTCAATTTTATCTTTTTCAAGAATTATAAGAAAATCCCAATCCGAGTCTGCTCTGAAGTCGCCTCTTGCACGTGACCCGAAGAGAAAGACGCGTCCTCCCTGCGGAACAGCCTCATTGGCTACCTTCCGCACTTGTTCAAGCACTTGTGACAAATCTTCTCTCATAACTGCAAAGAAAATGATTTTTACACTAATCCTATGTGTTTGAATGCAATTCTTTAAGGTGGTTAAGTGCCAATTGAATATATTCGTCCTTACGAAACATCTTTTCTTTTCGATTGCTCCACTGAGCAAGATCTTTCCCCACTAATTCAGCAATTTTGGATTCATCTGACTCTAAAGACAAATCTGAATCACTGTCTAGGAGAAAAGAAATTGTGGCCAGTAATTCCAGAAAGTAGTTCGAATAATATCCACGCAGGAATCTCTTGGTTTCCTCCGCGATAACCGCATACTTGGCATTTTCCGGCAAAGACAAATAATTCCTTGCAGCCTCTCCGGCATCTTCTGTCAACCAAATCTCGTCAAAAGGGTGATTGCTCAATCCAGTCATACCCATTACATAACTACCATTAAGATAGTTAAGCACATAACGGACTTTCCCGGAATAGGGACCATAAATCGCTTTGTTGAATTTTAGATTGAACTGATCCTGCGCTCCATTCTTCTGAAGAAAATACGCTACCTTCTCAGCCGCAAATTCAGATATCGCTTCCCCCTCCATGGCCATGTCCGCCAAGACATCCAAGAGCATCGCCCTTGCCGGAGTCAATCTCACTCGTTCCTTCTTCATCTTATCCACTATGTAATCCAAAGGTTCATAGATAACCACTTTGCAATCAAGGTCATTCAATGCTGACACAATCATTTGCTTTACCAAATTCCAATCCAAGCCGCCGTTACTGCTTCCTAAAGGAGGAACGGCTATCGATCGGATGCTCAAATCAACTATCGTCTGCCTTAGTGAAACCAATCCTTCTTGAATATAACTATACTGAGAAGGTTTTCTCCATTGCTGTTTTGTCGGGAAATTGATGATGTATCTTGAGCCTCTGATCACATCCGTGTCCTGGGTGACAAACATCTTTCCCACACGCACCTCACCCTCCAAGCAAGCCTTCCGGTACAAAGAATAATTATGCGGATAAGCCTGTTTGAATTGCAGAGCCAGACCTTTCCCCATAACGCCCTGGGTATTAACAGTGTTGACAAGAGCCTCCGTATCTGACTCAAAAATATTTCCTTTATTGTAGGTAATCATAATCTTTTCAATAATAATAGTCCGGCCTTACAATCACTTTGTTTTCGGGCAGACCCAAAGACATCATCTTATCTTGTGCCTTATCATTATACACAATAAAGCCTGACACCAATTCATATGCCAAATCATTTTCCAACAGCAATTCCGCCTGCTTCAAACGCCTCAGCTCGCCGGTATTGTCAACATTAGTCCCCCAATCTCTTCTGAACACATCTTCGTAACAAAGCAATTCATTGATTTCACTCAAGCGAGAAACGGGATAAAAAACGGTGTTGCCGCTTCTGGCATTGCCATCTGTAAAATAACCGCAGTATTGACCAGTTACAATATCTGCCAAAAGAATAACACAGTACACAATGTCTTCCGCTGGATAACGTTTCACATTATAACCATGCTGAATATTATACAGCATTGGAGGTCTGCTCCCGAAATAAAATGGGATCATATCTCCAATATGCTTATCGGTTCCAGGTATGTTCTTAATAGATCTTACCCCTATGAGAGATCTGTCTCCAACAGGAATGTAAGCAGGGTCGGCAAGCCCTGAACATGAGTGGACAATCCCGTGCGTCAGAATATGCGGGACATTGTCAATGTGCACCAATCTGAAAGCATATTTAAAAGTCCTGTTCATACTGGCCGTGTACTGATTCTGCAAGATAATTTATATCTCAATAGCAAGTATAAAGCAAAGATAACACATTATCAATAATAATCAAACGTTTATAGATAAGGCAAAAAATCCGGGCGGCCTTGGCGGGGCGCCCGGATTTGGAATTATCGTCCTATGAAAACTTGACTATTTTCACATTTAAAGACTTCTTGTCTCCGGTTGTTTGCAACTCACAGGCACGGGAGGATGCCTTGGGGTGGGCTGAGAGGCCGATTCGTATGTCTGACCCTATTCCCTAACAAGGGGGGGCAGCCACAACGATCTGTCTCTGACAGTTGTCTGAAGCACATCTCTGTGCCCGTGGTTTGAAAAGAATAGGTTCGGATGCTTACAAAGTAAAGGTCATCTCTTGCGAATACCCATCCATTCCAGAAATGTCTTCCCCTCGCGTCGCCTTCCATAGATGACTGCAAACTCCGGCTTCACTCAAGATTTACCTCCAGCACCGTCGTAAAATCTTACCAATCATCGTCAAGAGGTGCTAAATCCGTTCTTTGATGAGTTCTATCAATTCCCTCACGGTGAGCAAGACAGGATCCACCTCTTCTCTTATCACTGCAAAAAGAAAATGATTTTCAATAAATATTACAAATATCTTAAACTGAGCTAATTACTGCGCAGGGACCGGAAAAATCAATCTTTGGTTGTGGTATCGCATAATTTCCACCGCACCCAAGGGTGGATGTGTTCAAGCGACAATCCGCATCAATAACATGAATGCCATTCTCGCCTCTAATGACATTGTAATCATTCAAATCTCCTATGTATAATGTTTTGGTCTTGTAATTAAGATGCATACCATAGTCCTCTCCAGCATCCTCGAAACCCATATCGTGCATAAAACGACTACGCTCTTCGGAGGAAACCGACCCCCCTCTTATGTAAGGTTGCTCGGCCATTACCACAAAACGATTGTCCTGATTCTTCCCATAGCCAAAGACTTTAAGGGCTGAATAAGGGAAAACCGCATTATGTATAATGATCCGATCAAGAGCCAAGCGGAGTGTGTTGTAATGTTTAAGCGAAATTAATTTCCTGACAACGAGGTCATTGACATCAAAATACACAACACTTTCAGTTCCTTCGTCTCGTACTTGGCTTATAGATGACAGGTATAACTCTGGGGCATCGAACCAACAGCCGTTGATTCTAGCCCATTTCTCAACTAAACATTCTTGGAGTCTACCGTCTCCGACAAGATCGTCAGTGTCGTAAATCTGCCGAACATCCGACTCTGTCGGAGGACATCCTCGACAGATAATCGCTGCCGCCGTAAGGACTGAAGATCCTTTCGACAGGCCTGACTGTTGCGCTTGTGGAATTCGTTCAAATAATGCGGTGCCATCGTCAACCTTACGTGTTAATGTTTCCAGTCTGCTAAGCGTCTGCGTCGTAAAACCAAGATTCCATATATCCTGATTCAATGAATCAAACAGTGAAGAATCCTCGGTTATCATAATCTAACAACTATAGCATTACTTGCAAATATAACACATTATCGATAATAATCAAACGTTTATAGATAAGGCAAAAAATCCGGGCGACCTTGGAGGGGTGCCCGGATTTGGGGGTATTGGGATGCCGTACGGGGGTGAGCCGGAGGGCATGCCATGTATAAAGATTACTACTTCTTAACGAAGATCATGTCGCCTTGATAGCAGTACTGGTAAGCGGCGTTATTGTTGTACTTGACAATAGTGCTGGCAGAAATATCGGTTCCTATCTTAGTACCACCGTTGCTATATGGGTTAACCATGATACCATAAATATAACTCTTGCCGGTAGTCTTAAGAACCTGAAGGTTTCCAGCCACCTGATTTGAAGTCCACTTAACCTTTAACGAAGAGCCCTCAGCAGTCACCACACCTTGATACCATGCCTGATTGTCTTGTGTGAGTGTGGCAAAACCAAGTTGATAGGTGCCCTTAAGAGTGTTAGCAGAGTTCAAAGCCGGCATCAACCATGCGTACTTGTCGGAAAATCCTGCCTCTGTGAAATGCTCGCCGGCAGTAGGGTTGGCGACAACCTCCTTGAGAAGCGGCTGCATGAAGTAGATGTTCAGATACGCTTTCTTGTTCGCATAGTCTATCGCAACCTCAGACTTGGCCTTCAGACCTGGGTCGGAGAAACCCTCAATCGTGATGTTGTGTGTATGCTTTCCATCTGTAATACTTGTAATCTCCTCTGGGGTCATCGTGCCGATTGTTATGTCACGATGCTGCGCTTCAGACAGTTTGCTCTCATCGACAACAAAGTCTCCTTGAGGGCCAAAACGTTCTGGCTTCGTGTAAGCACCATTTGTATATTTCCCTTTATAGTAGTTGTAAACATACATATCCCATGCACCGGCAAAGTCGGCAGGACCGATCTGATAGACTTCGTACGTCGAGCCGTTCTTAAAAGTAAGTTTGGCGGAACGAGGGGCACCGGTGGTGTTGGCTTCCCAAGAGATTTTGTTATCCTTGCAGGAGAGCCATCCTTCGGTAAGAGTTTCACCGGTAGCGCTGGCAAAGTTGACAGATCCGGCTTCATCACTCTTCCATACTGACTCATTGACAGCCGGCACACTCAAGGTTCTGGCAACGGTGTAGATCTTGCCGGCGGAGATGGCGGCGGTCGGAGTGAAGTCGGTGGTGTAGACACCGTTTTCTGTGGTGACGGTGATCTTGGAACCATCGAACTTATCCTCGGCCCAGACGGTGATGTAAGAGGTGATCACCGTGCCGTTCTTCTCGACCTTGGCAGGCTTGGCGGTGATGGAGCCGGTTGTTTGTTTGCCATTATACGATCCCCATGCGAGATCTACGTAGTTATGAATGGTGTTGTTTGCATTGGTAAGGGAAATTGTCGATGGCTTTTGGGCATCGGCAGGCTGGGCATCTGCTCCCTCCGGAAGAGTGAGAACAAGTTTGAATATGCTTGTCCTATGCTCTAACTTAAGAGGAACAGACATTCCTCCTTCAGTAGCCTTAATGTCACTTGTCATGCACTTGCCTGCAATCAAGCAGTGATTCAGAGCATTGATTTCCAACCCAGTCTGAGAAGTAAGATTCACACCGTTAGGGCTATACTCACATCCAGAATAGCAAAGTCCTGCGAACACATAGTCCACATTTTCCGGCATCTCGGCATAATTCACCTTAAATGAGGCTGTACGGCCATCCTCGGAGATCGTACTCGCATCAATAGGCGCAATACAATTGTTATTGTTGGCAGAACCATTAGACGTGGTGTGAAACCAAATCATAAGATAGTCCTTCTCTGAGAATGATGCCTTATAGCCACCATCCTCTGCTTGTGAATAGTCAACACGTGTGTTGACACCCAACGTTGCATTAACGACTATTGTCTGTTCACTTGTGTCCGATTCCTCTCCGTTCTGGTTCACGGCAGGTTCTTTACCACAAGAAATCAACGCTGCCGCAACGGCGGCAAAACAAAAATATTTTTTGAACATTATTAAGTCCTCCTAATTAAATGTTACCACCATTGCCGATGTCAAGTCCAGAATCAGTTGCACTAAGTGGATGTTCGGCTTCTGCAAACACTAGTTCAGGTCCATTGGCTCCTTGCTTCCATTTCAACCATGTTGGGTCGCCATTACGGTTGTAGATGCGAATATCAGCATTAAGGGCATCAACGGCATTAGAGAATTTCTCGGTGCCTAGAGAGATGGTTTCTTTGAGCGTACCATCCTTGTCAAAGAATTTAGTGGAAGCAATACTGGTACCACTGACACTTAATCCATAAAGTCTTGATGAAGTACTTTCTAAACCAAAGCAACATCTTTGAGTTCCTGTATTATATACCTTTCCTCCGATTGTTCCCGAAGAAAACTTTTCCGTTGCTACGTCATCAGCGTCTTTAGGGCCAACTTTGCCAGTATTAACCAAGTTTTCCATATTCCCGAAGTTTCCTTGACCGTTGAAGAAACCGCCTATGATGCCACCGACAATAGGTTCTTTACTATTATCTTTGTCAAAGTTATATTCAACAGAACCCTTATTGTAGCAATTCCAGATATAAGTTTTTCTACCCGTTTCACCGCTGTTATGTCCCACAAGACCTCCGGCATACACACCTGTACTATTCTTTCCAAACACAGAACCTGCGTTATAACTATTGGTAATCCAATTCTGACGGCTACGTCCGACCAAACCTCCAATGTACCAACAAGCGGTGACAGGAGCCTCATTCGCACTATTATAAATCCAAGAATAAAATGAATAGCCTGTCAAGCCACCGACATCTGAGTACCCTGAGATTTCACCTTTGTTAAAGCAATTGATGATGTACACATTCTGAGAGTATGCGGTAATTCCTCCCGTTGTATAGTTTGGCCCCGTAACGGTAACCTTACCATTGTTGACACATTTAGAGACAAAGACGCCATAAGAGATACCACCGATAATTCCACCTGTGTAATTTTTCTTCTCACCAGCATTACTCTTAACTTCTCCGTTATTGGTACAGTTAAGGATACGTTTCCGGGAATAATCACCGCCACCCTTTGTATTATGATCAAACGAACCAGTGATGCCACCGACTTCATAACTTCCTGAAACAGGTCCATTGTTCACACAACGACTGATTAACTGAATATTCGATAAGTTGACAACCTCAAGGTCCATTCTTCCCAATACTCCACCGACACGATGCTTTCCAACTATCGCACCATCGTTGGAACAATTGACAACTGTTGAATAATCCAATGCGCCTCCAATAACGCCACCGACAGAATAATCGCCAGTGATGCCAGCATGGTTCTTGCAGGCAGACACAAATACTCCATTGACTGTTTTTCCATCACAGTAGCCTACTACACCACCGACATGAGACACACCGTTGACCGTGGCCTTGTTGGTGCAGTTTGTAATTTTGGAGCCTTGGCCACCATTAATCTTGGCGCAGACTCCGGCGGCGTAGTTGTACGTTGAGTTCACGGTGCCGTCAACAATCACGTCATGGATGTTGGCAGGATAGGCGGCATCACCGATGAGGGCCAGAGACTTCTTGGCGGTCTGCTTGAGGTTGAGGGTGATGGTCTTGCCGTTGCCGTCGAAGTCGCCCTTGAAGTAAACGTCCTTGCTGTCCTTCGGCTGGGCGTCATCGAAATAACCGATGGTCGTGCTGACACCCTTGATGTCGTTCATGACCTTGATGTACTTGCCTTCCATGGAGTCGCCATTGTTGACAACATTGGCGAGTGCGGTGAGTTCGGCGAGATTGGTGATCTGGTAAGGATCGGCCTGAGTGCCCTTGCCGCCGATAGGCTTGAGGTTCTCACCGATGCGGCCGAGATCATAAAGGTCGTTGGCCTTGAGTTCGGTGGCTGACTTGGTGGACATGCTCTCGTAGGCGTGCTCAAGATCAAGAGCGACAGCCGTCAGAGAGAAACCAGCGTCGTAAGAGCCAGGGATGACCGTGGCGTAGAAGTTACCGAACTTGCCGGCAAGTTTAAGGTTCACGCCGGAAGCGGAACTTGCGACATCCCTGCTGGTGACAACCGGAGAACCAGATGTCAGGTCAACAGTGAATATTCCCGCAAGGCTGTCCTTCAAGGAACTGATGGACACCGTGTTAATCTGCTTTACGGTTGACTGAGGGATTCTGAACTTGACCACGGATGTTACGTTCTTCATCTTGACGGTGTTGTTTTCGTCAGCGATGGCGCAGGCTATGTTGGCACTGCCGAAAGTACCGTCCTGGACACCAGGGACCTCAAGAGTGAACTTGCCCTCTTCCACGCCCTTGGCGGCAGTGTGCGGGTAAACCACATAAATCTTGCCCGTCAACTTGGTTTCGAAACTGAAGTATTTCTCTCCGGCGTATTTCCTGTCAACCACGACAGTGTCAGTGTCGGTTCCATTGGAAACAAGAAGACTGTCGTTCTCGCTCCACACGGTCTTACCCTTAGTGGTGATGTCAGTCTTTGTCTGCTCTTCGCCAAGGGAGCAAGTGAAAGTTCTCACCTCACCTGTCCTGGCGTTATCGAAGATTTCTTCACGTGCGCAGGACGCTGATGCCATCGCAAGAGCGGCCGCAAAAAGAATGTATGCTGTCTTTTTCATATTGATAATCATTTAGAGACACTACTTGTTCCAGTCCCAACCTGGTTTGTTGTAGTCTTCAGAGCCAGTCGAGCCTTCCGGCTGGGATTTCTCCTCGCTCTCCTTGACACTGAACTTCTGGATCATCCAGGTACCCGCGTCCTTGGAGACGGCCGGATCGCTGACGTACTTGAACGCGAACTGAACTGTCGAACCGATGTAGGCATCAAGGGAATAGTCCTCTGACGGCCACACGGCGGCGCCGAGATCATCAGGATAAGAATATGATGACAGCGTAATCTGCTCGAATTCTCCTCCGTCCTTGCTGATCCAAACCGAAGTCTGAGCCATAGCCATCTCGAGACTCTCGTAGTTTGCCACAGAATGTTCGAAGGCGAGGATAGGCTTCTTGGCGTTGGTAAGCTTAACCTTTGCGGTGAAGAGCCAACTCTCGGTCTTGATGCATTCGTTGCCGTTGATTCCCTCAGCCTTCCAGCCTGTAGCGGCGGAATTTGTCCAGATGGCATCCAACTCATAAGGGAAGATTTCGTTTCTTACCACGAATCCGCCGTTTTCGTTTGTGAGATTCACCTCGTATGGGAATTCCACTGTAGCGGCGGAAGAAGCCTCCGGTTCAGTGTAGGAATTGTCAATTTTCACAAGATAAGCGTAAACGAGCTTGCCGCCCTCGTAGTAACCGATGACGGTGATGGTGTCGCGCTCCTTGACGTTGTCAAGCTTGCCTCCCTGGGTGCCGTAAGCGACCTCGGATGCACTGAGACCGGCGACAGGGAGAGTTCCAGTGTTGTCCACAAGGTTGAAAGAGCCGTCGGACTTGAGGCTCTTCACAACTCCGGTGAGCTGGAAGCGCTGGTACTTATAGATGTTCGCCATCTTGGTGAGTGTGGCGGCGTCTACTGTCATGACCTCAGGGACATACGCCTCTTGGTTGACGGTGAGTTTCGCGGTAAGTGTGCCGTCTGTCTGCTTGAATGTGACGGTGGCGGTGCGCTCGACGTCCTCATTCTTGGAGACGGTCACTTTCACAGGCTGGAGTTCCTTGGATGGATCTCCCGTCATAGGTTCTACCTTAATCCAGGACGCTGAGTTCTCGACGGTCCATTCGACCGTGGCGGTGAGGTTCACTGTCTCGGAACCTCCGTCCACCTTGAAATTCAGTTCACCCGGATTAACATTAACTGCAGGATCGCCATAGTCGGGATCCTTCTCGCAGGATGCGAACGCGAATGTCGCGAGGACCGCTGCGGCCAGTGTTAACAAGTGTGATTTCATTTTGTAATAAATTAGTGATTAGAGATTTAATACTATCATTTCCTATTGAATACTATACCTATGTTCCCATTGTCAACATTGAATTGGTACACATAGTTATAGCCTGTGAGATTGCTTCCAAACTTGGAGTTCGCCGTGGTCGCATCCTCCGCCTTGAACGCCACGACAGATATCCCGATGATGTATGGGCCATAGCCGTTAGGATTGCTTGTCGATAAGGTCTGGGCCTTTGCCGGCGTGTAACTGAATGTCGTGAGACTGGAGTTGACATCAAACCAGATCCATTCATAGTCTGGATCACCAAGGTCAGGCGTGTTGAAGTACCAAGGAGACTTGAAACTGCCCGGAGACCATGTCTTGCACATTTCCGGAAGGAATGCGACATAAGGCGCGGAAGCATCTATAGGAGACGGGTCTTTCTGAGCCTTGCGCGCATCGGTGAACACGCCGAAGCGGACAGCTTTGGCTTCGTAGTCAATCTCCACGGCGACCTCGGCTATCAACCCTTTATGGTATAGTCCGTCAATGCCGAGATTGTTCGTGTGGGAAACTCCGGAGCCATCTTTCAACGTCTCTCCTTTCAAGGCTCCTCCAATGGTCACATCAATCACCTTTCTGTCCGTAGAAACGGCCTTGGTCCCTTCGTTGTCGAACATCTTGGAGGTCAATGAATATTCGCCCTTGAAGTCCTCAACAGAGATCTGGGTCACTGAATATTCCGTCGCGTCCGGGAGGGTGATCCTCGCCGTCCTCGGCCTGCCGGTGGTGTTGGCGGTCCAGGAGACCTTGCCGTCGGAATATGTCAGCCAGTCATGGGAGACAGTTCCGTTTCCTCCGGATATCGCCTTGCTTCCGGCCTTGTCGTCGGTCCAGACGCCGTTGGTGACGGCCCCGACCTGGAACGTCTTCGTCAGCGGCTCCGCCGCGGCGTCCCATGAGTCGTAGGCCTCGAGGGTAAGCTCGTACGCGCCGTTCTCGAGGCTTCCGAAGGAGCGGGTCCACTCCTTCCTTATCCCCGAGGTCTTGGCGCTCTTGTAGAAGTCGGCGAGGATCTTCTTGGTCGCAACGACCGCACTTCCCTTTTTGAGGGTGAGCACGTAGTGATGCACGAACTCGTCGTCAGTGCCGGCGGCCCATTTGGCGGTCGCCACTCCGTCTGTAACGTCAACATCCAGTGTTGTAAGAACCGGAGCCGCATTGGCGAGGCTGCGGGTCGTGTGGCTGTACTTGGTGAGGTGGCTCTTGTCGGATGTCGGGTAGGAGGAGACGATCGGCTCCCCGATGACGTCCTTGTTCCAGAAGTCCATCCTCAGCACACGCATGTTGCCGCTGGCGTCGAACTGGAGCAGGTTGCCCTGCGAGAATTCGTCGCTGTCCTGCATCACAGTAGGGATTTTGGTCACACCCTCGTACTTGCCGTTCTCAATGGCCATATAGCGGACGGAGGCGCATCCGAAGACGGAGAAGTCGCCCTGCCAAACGCTGCGCGGGTCGTTGAGAGGGAAATGGAGGTGACCGCCGAACACCACCGCCTGAGGGTATTTCCTCAGGACCGGAGTCAGGGCATCGGTCGCCCAGTAATGCGGAGAACTGGACTCCCATATTCCTCCCTCCTCGCCGAGACGGCTGCCGTAGACGGTGTTCTTGATCATCGGGTGGGTGAGGATGATGACGTATTTGTCAGGCTCGGCGGAGGTGATGGCGGCCAGCTGGCTGTCAAGCCATGAGACCACCGCAGGGTCATAGACGATCGGCTGGTCGCCGTTCGGTGAGACGCAGAGGATGTGGTAGTCACCAATGACGCAGTGGCGCGCCTCGTACCTTGTCCTCATGTCCTGGTCCAGGTCCACCTGGAAATAGTTGTCCCCGAGGACATTCCTCATATAGCTCACTTCTGTGACCATCGCAGGGCCCCATGCGTAATTCGTCGTCACGTCGTGGTTGCCGATGGTGTAGACCATCGGGGTCTTGGCCACATCTATCTCGGACTCGAGGGTCGATTTGAAAAGTTTCAGCTGATTGTCGAAACTTGCCACGCTGTAGTACTTGTATCCATCGATGAGGTCGCCGACGACAAGCACTCCGGCCATTCCGTTCGGATCACTCTCAAGGGCCTTGTCCTTGAGCTGCCGAAGCGCAGACTTCCATTTGTTCGCCTGCGCCTGCTGGTTGACGTGCACGTCGCTGACCACGCCGAGAGAAAGCACTATGTTGGCCGGATCAAAAGTCTTTGATGTGACGAACTCGCCGCCGAAGACGATCGGTGTGTAGGCCGAGGCCACGTCGCCGACTCCGTCCGAGATATGAAGGGACACGCTGGCGGCGAGGGTCCCGTCAAAGAACGCCTTGTCAAGCGCGTCGCACTTGACCCTGACAGTCAGGAAGTCCCCGCTGGCGGAGACGTTTGTCACCTCAAGGTCAATCAGATCACCGGCGGAGGCTTTGGTGGCTGTGTAGACCGCCTTCACCGAATATTTCACGGCGCCGCTCGCGGACAACTTGTCGAGGGTGCCGGAAGGCAGCACCTCGTACTTGAGCGTGAGTGTGTTCCGGCCGTTCCTGCGGGTCACCCTGCCGGCTCCGTCCGAATATGTCGGAACGACATTGACGCTGCCGATCATCGAGACGAGGCTGCCGTCTGACACCGGAACCTTGAATGTTGTTCCGTCCGCCAGAACTATATTCACGAAACCGCCGTCAAGGGACACGCTCTTGAAGATGTCCTTCTCCTTGGCCTTGCCGAGGTTCGTCCATGTCTTGCCGCCGTCCTGGGAAATGAACCAATTGTCGTTCTCTATCTTGAACTTGGGCGTGACGGCGTCCTTCCCCTCGGCCTTCACTTTCTTGCCGCCCGAGAGGAGCCACTCACCATCTACTGTCCAGTAATATACTCCGTCAGTGTCGGCTTTCACGCCGATGGCAGGAGTCGAGCCGTTCCGGCCGTCCCTGCCGTGATAGAGCGTTATGCTCCTGCCCGAGGCGAACGTGATGACGTAGCCCGACTTGTCGGTCAGCTCGCTGAAGCCGGTGACGGCGTCGTTGTCCTTGGACGCCTCCACAAGGGCCTGTATGGACTGGGTGTTGGTGTTGACCGCAGACTCAAGCTTGGCCACGCGGTCCTCAAGATCCTTCACCTTGTCCCGGAGCTCGGTGTCGTCGTAGCTGCCGCAGGAGACCAGCAGCAGGGCCGAGGCGAACAGGACGGTGAACGTGGCTTTTAATATTCTTTTCATACTGTCATTCGTGTTTTAGTCAGCCTGAGACGGAATGTAGCCGTAAGGGACAAGCTCCTTAAGGTCAATATAGCCATCCTCGGTACTGAATGAATTCTTGAAAACGATGGCGAAATAACGACCTGACGCTCCTTGCGATGCACTTACGGACTGAAGGTGCGAACTCGTGTTGAATGATCCTTCAAGGAATTGAATACCATAGTTCTTTGTGTCTGTCTCATCTGGATTGTAATAAGATGAGCCGACAAAAATCAGGAAATCCTGAATATAACGGTAAGACCTGTTCTGGCCATCCTGATAGAACTCGAAGCGGGTGAAAGAATATTCCTTTCCGGCCTGCGCCTGTGTGTCCACAGACAGAACCTTGGGGAATATCAATTTATAGGCGGCCTTGTTGGTGCTGGTCCATCCATAGAGAGTGTCCGAATCGAAAATCTTGTTAGGGGCATAGTCGGACGAGAAGTCCTGATTGGTGGTTGACTTCACTATCCATCTTTTTCCGTCCAGTTTGTAGGAGATTCCGTCGACAGACTTCGTCCACGCGGTCCAGACAGTGTCCTTCCCTTTAGCCGGGCAGAAAGAGGATGAATATTCAAACCTCTTGCCCTTGAGGGCGTTCGGGAAGGTGACCTCGTTCTCGCCTGGCTTGAGGACGGTCTCGCACTCGACCCATTCGTCCTGAAGATTCTTGTAGCGGAAGCGGGTGGCGACCATCTCGTCGGTGGCCTTGGACATCACGATCCTGGCGTCGCGGCCGTTCTCGTCCATCTCAGCCCTTGCGACAGAACGCTCGGAGCGGGAGACCATCCATCCGTCGCCGTAAGGTGAGACGGTGATCTCGGCCGCGAGGGACTTGTTGCCTTCGTCGTCGTAGTTGACGATGTCGAAGGTGTAGGAACGGTCCTCTAAATCGTTTACAGGCACGGAGACCTTGCCGTCAGGGTAGTCGGCGTAGTCGATGTCAACGGATTTCGCGTAGTTGTCCCAGAACAGGGAGGCTGTGCGGACCGCCGGGTCCATGGGCTTCTCCCAGTTCACGATCACACTCTGGTAACCGGAAACAGAGGACAGTTTGATGGCCTTGGCCGGGTAGTCGTAGCCGCCCTTCTTGACCCACTCCTTGTAGATCTCGTCCTGGCCGCCGCAGGAGGCGAGCGCGATTGCCGCTCCTACGGCCAGAAGAATATTCGATTTTGTGATTTTCATGTTCATATTCCTTAGTTGTCGGTTTTTGTGACCCGTCCATATAGGGAGATGTCACCAAGTTGAACGGCCGCATTCGCGGCGTCCGGCATATTCCAAGCCACATAGGAGGTCATGACAACCCTGAGGTAACGGAAATGGTAAGTGGCGTCAGGAAACTTTTCGCTGTCGAGCTCAAAGTCGTTTCCGTTGTTGAACGCTTCGCGGTCTTCAGGCGTGACCGCGCCCGGTGTCCCGTCATCGAGATAGCCGGAAGGCTTGTACTGGGTGAACGTTCCGAGGCATTTCCAAGAGTCGTCGAAGCCATGCTTGCCGGTGCCGGGGGCTCCGGTAGGGTTGTTGCTGCCCCAGAACTCGAAGTCGCGGACGTGGGCGTCGCCGAACAGTTCGGGGTAATCGTACCGTGGAAGCGTTGCGATGCGGCTGGCTTCGATCTCGCATCCCAGGTCGATCGTGAACCAACACGGAATCGGGGCCCTGTCAACTGCCAGGATCTTGCCCGTCTTGGAATTCCCGGTTCCGTCCCAAAGGCCGCTGACAGGGTATGAGGTCCTCTCGGACTCATATTGGAACAGATTGTCGTCCTGGCTACATATGGCCTTCCCGTTATAGGAAAAGCCTTTGGTCTTCCCTTTCTGACCGTCCACGTCGACCTCAGCCGCGGTGACGGGGATCTTTATCTCGGGCAGCGGAGTGAGCACTGCCTTGACCGTGTCGGAGATGTTGCCCCAACGGTCGCGCACATAGACCCCGAACACGGCCTCTTTGGCCTCTATCCCTCTTCGTGTGAGGGTGACGTTGTCACTTGCAGTGAACAGAGTGGTGACCTCCTTCCACTTGATCTCATCCACCGGCTTGTCGGCGTTGCCCACATTCTGGTCACGGAGCAGGCAGACGGCCAGGTCAGACTTGCTCTCGTTACCTGTGATCCTGACCTTCACGCCACCGGCGGCGGCGATCATCGTAGGGGTCACCTTGCGGATGGCCGGGGCCTCCGGCGTGAACCTGACAACCACGGGTTCGGATTTGACCTCGTTCACGTTGAAGGAGCAGACCTCCATCTCATGCTCGTCGGTGTCGGCGTAGCCCTCGACCGTCAGGCTGTCTACGTAGCGGGAGACCTTGGCGTCAACCGTCACGCCTCCACGGGTGTAGGTCGCCACGACGCCCTTTATGTTCCTGTCGTCCGGAATCTTGACCCAGACAACGGCTCCGCCGCTGACTGGCTTCACCTTGGTGACCTCCACAGGCTGTGGGGCCTCAAGGCTCCCGTCAAGCTGGTCGATCCTGCCGTGGTTCTCCTCAGCGCAGCGGACCGAGACAAGCGAGACGGCCATCAGTATAATCGGTAATAATGTCCTTTTCATTCCAAATGCTTATAATCTGTTACCAACCAATGTTCTGTACGAGATTCGGATTGATCTCGATGTAGCCCGTGTAAATAGGCCAGAAGTAGTCCTTGAGTCCGAACTTCTGCTCGTAGAGGAACTTCTTGACGTAGTAGTCCTCCTCTTTCGCCGAGGTGACGTCGAATCCGTAGATCCCCTTCTGGTACTCGGCCGGAGCCTCCTTCCATCTGCGGATGTCCCAGAACCGCTGGCCCTCGAAGGCAAGCTCGTTGAGACGCTCGCGGTGGATGATGGCGCGCATCCCGACCTTGGTGCCGTAGTAGCCCGGGCTGTTGCTGTAGGTGTCCCAGGCGGTCTTGACGTCAGGAATCTTCGCGCGCTCGCGGACGAGGTTGATGTACTTGAACAGGTCGTCACTGTGCGCCCCGTTCGGTCCCTCGGCCTCGTTGATGGCCTCGGCGTAGAGGAGGTACAGGTCGGACAGGCGGATCATAGGCCATGGATACCACGTGGTGCCGGCTCCCGTAAAGGAGTTGGGCCCTGTCCAAGTCGCCTGGATCGGGAAATGCTTCTTGGGAAGGAATCCCGTAACCGGGCCGGTCTGACTGCCCCTTTTGGCATGTGTCCCTCCCATACGGCACGCCACGAAGTGTACATCCTCAGGCTTGAGGTCGTTGTAGTTGCCGAGCTGGCCGAGCCAGTTGCCCCCGTCGAAGCCGAGGGAGGCGTAATAGCGCGGCTCGCGGTCAAAGTTGAGCTTGACGGTCTTGCGTCCCTTGCAGATGTAGTAGGAATGCTGGTCGTCGCCGACCCTCAGGTCCATAGGGTTGATGTTGGCCCACTCGGAGTCGTTGGCGATAGGCAGCCCGTGCACGGTGTAGAACTGCTCGGCGATCTTGAGCGGGACACCGATGAACATGTAGCCTCCGAGCATGTCGGTGAACCCGTTGAGGATCGGCATGCAGAGCTTGTGGTACATGTTCATTGTCCCGGAAGGAGACTGCGTGTTGCCCCAGATGAGCTCGCTGTTCCACTTCTGGTTGAACGCGTTGCGAAGGGTCAAGGTGGTCTTGAGGGAATCTGTCATACGATAGGTGATGTCATCCCCCCTGTAGAGGGAGATGTTCGCCTCGTCGCAGACGGTGATGGCCTCTCGGCAGGCCTCCATGGCGGCGGTCCAGCGTGCGAGCTTCTCGTCATCGGTCTTCTCCGGGAACAGTCTTGTGGTCCCGTCGGTGTCGACAAGGGCGGCCTGCTCCGAGTTGCCGTTGAAAAGCGGGCTGGCGGCGTAGACCGCCACTTTCGCCTTGAACGAGGCGCAGATGGCCTGATTGATGCGGCCGTACTCATCGACCGACGGGTTGACGAGCGGCAGGTCCGGCATTGCCCTGTCCAGAAGCTCGAGGATGAAGTCGAAGCAGTCGTCGATGTTGTCGCGGTGCACACGGACCTCATCTACGGA
Organism: Bacteroidales bacterium UBA1077; assembly: GCA_002314195.1. Taxonomy (GTDB): domain Bacteria; phylum Bacteroidota; class Bacteroidia; order Bacteroidales; family UBA932; genus Cryptobacteroides. The sequence continues at coordinate 28,205 of DCCQ01000115.1, forward strand.
CGAGTCTATGGGGAGGCTCTCGCGGATGATCGGAACCGGTCCCCACTTGCGGACAAGGTTGAAATGGTAGTAGGCTTTGAGGAACGTCACCTCGGCGATCCACTGCGCCTTCTCCGAATCGCCCATGTCAGGGACTCTATGGATGTTGTCGACGAAGATGTCGCAGCAGCGGATGCCCTCGTACATCGAGGCCCAGTCGTTGGCGTAGACCGTGTTGGCGCTCATGTTGCCGCGGGCGATGTAGGACATCGTGAAAGGCACACGGTCGGATCTGTTGGTCGTGGTACGCCCGTAGAGATCCCACAACTCGTCGCTGCCGAGCAACGCCGGGTCATTGCCCATGGAACCGTCAAGGGTCATGTAGGAATAGCAGGTGGCCAGATACTTGATCGCCGACGACCTGAGGTTGAAGGCGGTCTCGATGGACGGCAGACCGTCGTCCGGGACCACATTGAGGAATCCGTTGCAGCCGGAGCTGAGCAGAAGAGCCGCGGCGGCGAGGGTGGAAGCTATAGATTTGTTGATATTCTTGCGCATATTCATAGTCAAGGATTATTTGAAGGTCACGTTCAAGCCGATGTTGAATGTCCTCTGGATCGGGTAGTTGAAGCCCTCTCCGGCGAGCTCCGGGTCCCAGAGTTTGAACTTGCTCCAGCACAGGAGGTTGTTGCCCTGGAAGTAGACACGTAGGTTGTCGACGTGGATCTTGTTGGTGAGTTTCTGCGGGAGGGTGTAGCCGAACTCCATCTGCTTGAGGCGGAGGAACGAGCCGTCCCTCATCCACCAGGTGCTGACCTGGGTGTTGTTCTTGTTCTCGTAGGCGCTGTAGCGCGGGTAGAGTGCGTAGATGTCGCGGTTGTCCTCGCTCCAGTGGCTGTCGGAGTATGCTTTCAGCAGCTGGCCGTTGTTCACGAACGGGGCGGTGCCGTACTTGTTCGTCCTCGTGTTGTAGGCACTTGAGGCGTCTATCCAGAAGGACTCCCGTCCCATGCCCTGGAAGAACACGGAGAAGTCGAAGCCCTTGTGGCCGAGCGACACACCGAACCCGTAGATGATCTCAGGGGAGGTCGGGTAGCCGATCGGAACCATGTCGGCGTTGGTGATCACGCCGTCGCCGTTGACGTCGGTGTACTTGATGTCACCGCCGCCGTACTGGCTGCCGAAAGCGGCCTGCGACGGGCTGTTTTCGGCGTCCTCGTCGTCGATGAAGAGGCGCTCGGCGATGTATCCCCAGGTCTGCTTGATGGACCTGCCGGCGTGCTGGCGGTAGGACTCAGGGTAGGTCGGCTCCTCGTAGACGTCGTACTTGCCGGTGGAGTAGGTGAAGTTCGCTCTGGCGGAAGCCCAGAGGCCGCTTGCCCAGGCCTGCTTGTAGTCGGCCTGGATGTCGACGCCCTTCGCGCGGGCCTGTCCGATGTTGCCGTAGACGGCGGCCTGGAGACCCATCGTGTTCGGGATGTCGGCGCGCTGCATGAATATGTCGGTGCGGTGCTCGGTGAAGTACTCGGCGATGATGTCGAGTTTCTTGAAGAGACCCAGCTCAAGTGCATAGTTGGACTTGTAGGACTTCTCCCACGTGATCGCCTCGTTGGCGTAGCGAATGACGTCCACTCCCGAATAGCCCACGTTCCTGGTCTCGCCGAAAGAGGCTGACTTGCTCGCGCTGTTCATGTTCATCTCCGAGAGATAGTAGAATCGGTTGGAGCTCGAGCCGATGTTGTCGTTGCCGACAAGGCCGTAGGAGTAGCGGAGCTTGAGGTTGTTGACGACCTTGGCCGCCGGCTTGAACCACTTCTCGTTGGACATCATCCACGCCAGACCCGCTGAAGGGAAGAATCCCCAGCGGTGCGACTTGTGGAAGCGCTCGGAGCCGTTGTAGCCGAAGTTGTATTCAATGAAGTACCTCTTGTCAAATCCGTAGGTGAAACGTCCGGAGAGCCCGGCGTTGCGCGAAGGCAGCGACAGTTGGAGGGACCCGGCGTTGGCGGTCAGGGACTCGCTGGCCGTGAGCACAAGAAGGCCGGTCACATCGTGCCTGCCGAAAGAGTTCGCGTAGTTCAGGCGCGTCTCGGAGTACATCGTGTTCCTCACCGTCTTCGCGCCTTCCGAATAAGTGAGGAAGTCGGTACCGTTCTCGTTGATCCGGTTGACGTGGTACTCGCCCGTGTAGGAGTCGTAGCGGTCAAGGGTGTACCAGTAAGGGTTGAACTGGCGGTTGACCGTATATTCGGAAAGCCTGGTGAGGTTGAACAGGGTCATGAAGGTCAGTCCTTTGGTGATGAACTTGAGGTCCTGGTCAATCTCCACGGCTGCGATCATCTGGGAGCGCTGGTAGTCCTTGTAGCCCTTCACGAGGTTGGCGTAAGGGTTGATGTAGGAGCCGTCATCGTAGTTGCCGAACATGATGTGCTGGATGCCGACGTGGTCGTCGTCCACCGGATAGTAGGCCGGGAAGAGGACTGGGTCGGAGTGCATCACCTGACGGTAGACGTCGCTGCCTCCGTTCAGAGGTCCCTGATAGTCGCGGAAGTTGCCGGTCAGACGGACAGCCAGCTTTGTGGTCGGGGTCACGTTGATGTCCACGTTGGAGCGGAGGGTGTAGTTCTTGTCGTCGATGTTGTTGTTGAAGCTGTTCCTCTTGTCGACTTTCAGGATACCCGTGTCCTCGGTGTAGGCGCCGGACACATAGTAGGTCGCGACCTTGCCTCCACCTCGCGCTGAAACGTTTGCGCGGTAGCTCGTGGCAAAATCCTTGAAGAGCATGTCGTACCAGTCGTTGGCCGGGTAGATGAGGCGGTTGGCGTCCGGCTTCCCGGTCTGCTCGATCTTGTCGTAGGAGTACATCAGGTCCCCGAGAGGGTCACGGGTGGAGATGGCCTCGTTGTAGGACTTCATGTAGGTCACAGGATCAGCAAGTTCCACTACGTCGGTCGGGGTCGAGATGGATGTCTCCACACGGGCGAAGATCTTAGCAGGGCCCTCCTGGCCGCGCTTCGTGGTCACGAAGATGACACCGTTGGCTCCGCGGGCTCCGTAGAGGGCCGTCGCCGTGGCGTCCTTCATGATAGAGAAACTCTCTATGTCGTCCGGCTGAAGGCGGGCGAGGTCGGTGGAGGTAAGCTCGATGTTGTCGATGAGGATGAGAGGGCTGGTGTTCGCGCCGAAGGTGGTGATACCACGGACAAAGAAGTCGGCGTTGTCCTGGCCCGGCTCACCGGTACGCTGGTAGGCGATCACACCTGCCACGTTGCCGGCCAATGCGGTGGTGAGGTTGCTGGAAGGCACCTTGAGCGTCTTCACGTCGACCGTGGAGATGGAGCCGATGACGCTCTCCTTACGTTGTTTACCGAAGGCGACCACGGTCACCTCGTCAAGTTCGTTTGCCGCGTTCTTGAGTTTCACGACGAAGTTGGTCATAGCGCCGACGGTCAGGACCTGCGTCTCCTTTCCGAGACACTCGAACTTGAGCCTGTCGGTCGGCTTGACGCCGGTCAGCTCGAACGAGCCGTCAAGGTCGGTCATCACGCCTCGGGTGGAACCCTCGACCGACACCGTCGCGCCCGGCATGGGCTCGCCGGTCTCCTCCTCGTAGATCACACCCTTCACGGTCCTGGTCTGCGCCAAGGCCGCCACGGTGCTCAGGATGAGCGCAAGCGTCATTGCGATCTTTTTGAAAGACATAAACGTTTTTATAAAATTTGTTGTTTAATTAAAGTGTTATATTTCTTAACTTTAGTTTCTATTCAGCCTACTTCACAAACCGATTTAATAGACACGTAACAAGACCTCCCTTTGCAGGTTGGAAAAGACAAATTTAGAGACTTTTTCAGAAAAAACAATAGATTTACGTATATTTGGCGTATGAAAATCAATCTGTTTTGCGCAGGTCTATCCCTGCTTCTCTGCGTCGGATCTGCCGCGCAGCAGCCTTACTCCAAGGCAAGTTATGTGGATCCTTTCATTGGAACCGACGGTATGGGGCACACTTTTCCTGGCGCGTGCGTGCCTTTCGGCGGGGTTCAGCTGAGTCCGGACACGGACACAATCCCTCACAACGTGAACGGGAAATACCAGCCACGTGTCTATGAATATTGCGCCGGCTACCGCTACTCTGATCCTACGATCGTCGGATTCAGCCACACGCACTTCAGCGGCACGGGGCACTCGGATCTGGGCGACATCCTGCTGATGCCGACCACCGGAGCCCTGAAACTGAATCCCGGCACAAGCGACAACCCGGACAGCGGCTACCGCAGCCGTTTCTCGCACGACACTGAGAAAGCCTCGGCGGGTTACTACGAGGTGACGCTGGCCGATTATGGCGTGAAGGCCCGACTGACCGCCACCACCAGAGTCGGAGTCCATGAATATTCTTTCCCTAAAGGCGTTGACGGCCAGGTGATTCTGGATCTGATCCACGGAATCTACAACTATGACGGCAAGACCCTCTGGGCGGAGGTGCAGGTGCAGAACGACACCCTGCTGACCGGCTACCGCATCACCAACGGCTGGGCGCGCACCAACTACACCTACTTCGCCATATCCTTCTCGCAGCCTGTCACTGAATATGGTTACGCGGACCGCGGGAAGATAAACTATAAAGGTGGTTGGAGCAAATTCGACCAGTACCACAACTTCCCGGCTATGGCCGGACGCAAGCTGGTGGCATGGTTCAAGTTCGCCACGTCCAAGAATCCTGAGCTGACCGTGAAGGTTGCCCTTTCAGCGACCGGGGCGGAGGGTGCGCTGAAGAACCTTGCGGCGGAGGCGTCCGGAAAGTCTTTCGACCAGATCGCGGCTGAGGCCACATCTGCTTGGGAGAAGGAACTTTCCCAGATTGAGATCCAGGGGACCGAGGGTGAGAAGAAAATGTTCTACACTTCTCTCTACCACACGATGATCAATCCTTCTGTCTACATGGACGTGGACGGAAAGTACAGAGGTCTCGACCACGAGATCCATCAGGCGGACGGCTTCACGAACTACACCGTGTTCTCCCTTTGGGACACCTATCGTGCCGAACACCCATTCCTGGCGTTGTTCAAGCCGGAGCGCGACAGGGACATGGTGGAGTCGATGCTGGCTCACTACGACCAGAATGTGCTTCACTTCCTGCCTGTCTGGAGCCATTGCGCCAACGAGAACTGGTGCATGAGCGGCTACCATGCCGTACCTGTGCTTGCAGACGCCATCACCAAGGGGCTGGACATTGACCGTGACAGGGCTCTTGAGGCTATGGTGACCACCTCAAAGGCAAACTGGTACGCAGGACTCGGAGACTACATGAGACTCGGCTATGTGCCTTACGACAAGATCTCCACCGCCGCCAGCAACACGTTGGAATATTCCTACGACGACTGGACCATCTGGCACACAGCCCGCCTCGCCGGGAACGACAAGGTCGCTGATGAATATCTCGCACGCGCACAATATTACAGGAATGTGTTCGACACCGAGCTTGGATTCGCGCGCCCGAAATATTCAGACGGCACTTTCAAGAAGGATTTCGACATTATGCAGACAATGGGAGAGGGCTTCATCGAGGGCAACTCGCTGAACTTCTCGTTCCACGCCCCGCAGGATGTGTACGGCGTGATGGAACTGATGGGAGGCGAGAAGAAGTTCATTTCCGCCCTGGACGAGCTCTTCTACCATGACCTTCCTGAATATGCCTACGCCACAAACGAGGACATCACAAAAGACTGCCTGATTGGTGGCTATGTGCACGGCAACGAGCC
>DCCQ01000065.1 GCA_002314195.1 Bacteroidales bacterium UBA1077
ACATTTCAAACAAATCAAAACAGCTTCTAATTATAGATGCATTATTAAACTGCCTTATTATGGCAAGCAAGCCCAAAGTACATAAGTTTGTAAAACAAAGCAGTCTGCACTCAATGACGGCGGTATCGTCATCCACATTGCCATCGTTTGCAAGCGATTTTCTTCCTTTTACAAAACACTTTCAGCCAGTGTTGGGTCTGAGTGCTGTAGAATAAGGATTATGCTGAAAAAGTCTATGGTTAACCCAAGAGTTTTTCAGCATATTCATTGACTGAGACCGCTCTGTGGCCGATTGGCCTGAAGGCGGTTCGTAAAACCTTGCTACTTGGTATTATAGGTTCCGTAGGCTGGATCCATTTTGACAGATTTCATACCCTCATTGGGAGGAAACGAAATCTGCTTGTAGGTCTTGCCGTCATTTTCAATGACATCGTCCTTGGCAAGCCAGTACTTTTGGATGACATAGTCGGACATCTTTCCCCTGCCCCGGTTTCTGTCAAGTTCCTCTGCGTCAAAGATCGCTACAAACAATGTGTCGGTATCATAGAAGATTTCGTCAACAACCCGTCCAGCACTCAATTTTACCCCCACCATCAAATCGGCGAAGGATCCCATTTCTCCTGGTCTGATGTGGTGTAGGTACCATTTGTCATTGAGGTCATCCAAGGAGACCGGATCATCTCCTGTCTTGAGACCGGTTTCTTGTGACCAGATGTAGATTCCTTTTGTGTATCGGTTCTCAAGATCCAGTGTGTACATGATGTCGCACGATGCTGCGGAGGACAGTGCCAAGGCTGCGGCCAATAAGTTAATGATTCTTTTCATACATAGTATTGTGCTTTGTGTCTTCAGCTTGATTGACGTTTGTGATCCAACGACATTATTCTAAATCCAATCTCACGGATTTCTTGCATTCTCTTGTATGAATATAGTGAAAACCGTGAGAACTCAGTTTCATAATCGCATATTGCGACCATCCTGATTGTCCGAAATTAAGGAAAAATCTTTTTCGTAGATGAAATTTAAACTTTATTGATGCTGATATTTATGCTGTCTTGATAAAAAACAGAAATACTTTCTATATGTTTTTTTTGATTCATTGCGAACCTGTGATTTTTGCCCTATGTTTACAGAATCACTTGTACTTGAACCATTAACCATATTATATTATGAACGACATCAGAAATCATAGTGACGTTCCCGGAGCCGGGACACAGAATCCGTCACAGTCAGGATGGGTTGACAGACCTGTTGATGGCTATGCCCACATCTATTCCGACGGAACGAATGTCAGTTTACTCTTCGATTCACGAGAGGATTACATCTTTGGAATGAATGTCCTTGCGGTGACTGCGTTCCAATGTTGCGTGACTATCCTTGTGATGCAGGTTATGGGAACTCATTTCCATCTTATTGTCAGAGGAAAGCCGCAGGATTGCGATAGGTTTTCTCGTTCTGCGGGAGTGAAGTTGGAGTCGTTCTTAACCCGTACAGAAAGACGTCATGCTGTCAGTGGGAAAATACGAGTGAGCAACGATCCCATATTCACAGAGAATGAGTTGAAGACAAAATTTATGTATGTCTATAGGAACGCCATAGCCGCTGGATTCCCGTTGGCTCCTTGGGCGTATGAGTGGGGACCGGGTGACATCTATTTCGTGGATCATGACCTTTGGGCCGGACGGGGAAGAAGAATCTCCGAATATCCGGTCTTGACCCGCCGGTCAATGTTCCACACGTTGACTGTTTTACCGGAAGAGTGGCGCTGCGATGATGAAGGCAAACTTCTGCCCCATTCTTATGTCGATTGGAAATCGGCCGAGGCGTTGTTCAAGAGCCCAAGGGCTTTTCTTGCGTTTATGAGCCAGAAGAAAGATGTCGAGGCTGCCATTGATCGTGAATGCTCATCGAATTCATCTGTTCATCAAGCGTCTGAAACCGAACTGAGAAGGGAGGCCAGGGCTGTTTGTGGTGCCTTGTGGGGTTTGGCTTCGGTCACGAAAGCCAGTGTGGAGCAGCGGGTGGCCATCGCTCAGAAACTCTGGGGTGACAGGCGCACATATTCATTGTCAGTTTTGAGCCGAGTCACAATGCTCGACAAGAATATCCTTGAGTCCATCTTCGGCAAGGCCCGCTGACATCGAATCGCTCTGCCGGACGAAGGCGTGCTCGGTCCCTATCTTGCTTTTTACAAATCGCTTTCAGCCGAACCTTGAACTGAATGCTATGGAATGATGAATATGCTGAAAAACTCAAAGGTTAACCATATTCTTTTTCAGCATATTCATTGATTGATGGCGCTCTGCGGCCGATTAGGCTGAAGGCGTTTCGTAAAACAGGCAAGGATGGCAGACTAATGAGTTGCATTACTTAGGTCACTTCGGCAGACTCTGTGACCGATGTAGGCGTACCTGTGTTATCTGGCTATAGGTCGCAGAACTTGGCGGTGTGACTGCTCTTCTATGGTTGCGGAGCTTGCCAAAGAGACTAAAACAGGACGGCCGTATCGAGAAATCTGGCGGCCATCCTGCAGGTATGCAATTGGTTGAAGGTGTGTGGTTTAGTACCGGATGGAGCCGATGCCGGCGCGGTCGGAGCGGACGTTGCCGGCTTTCAGTTCGCTGGCGTCAATGTCACCGGAACCTGCCTTGTTGAATATGACTGAATCGGCCTTTCCGGAAAGTGTAGCGTCTCCCGAACCTGCTGACGTAACAGATAGCGTGCCAACATCCAGGTCACTGTAATCTCCGTCACCGGAACCTTTCTTATCGATGACCATTTTCCCAACCTTGATGTGTTTGAATTCGTGATCACCGCTTCCAGTTCCGCGGATTGTCAGCTTTCCTGAGAGCTCAAGATTGAACGCCTTGATGTCTCCTGATCCGACAGTCTCAATTCTCAGAGAGTCTCCAGTGTATCCGGAGATCCGTAAGTCACCACTGCCTCTGTTGGTGATGCTGTTAACCGCCGGAGCGTAAACACGCACTTGTGTCATCCCTTGGATTTCTGAGTTATACTTGCCGTTGTAGATCCGAAGGAGTCCATTGTCGTTTGCCGTGTGGATGGAGTCAATGAGATCATCGTATGCTATGACCTCGACCTTGAACTCATCCTCTGTCTGGACAAATATCATATCATTGAGAAGGATGTCGATGTCTATCGAATTGAACTCACCGACATTGCGTGTGACGGTGTCGATTTCACCTCCAAGATCTGAGATCCGGTATCTCAGGTCATATTTGAACTGCTTTTTCGCGTCATCGCTCAACCTGAAGTAGCAGGATGACAGCCCTGCCGCCATAAGAACCAACGCCGCGGCTGTCAGGATATCCTTAAATATTCTCATAATATTCATTAAATCAGTTATTTCGTCAATTATCTAGATGTTAGTTTAACGCTTGCTGAGCAATTCCTTAGGGTCGAGCCCCAGAAGTTCCGTCTTCTTGAGGAAGGCTGGAAGTTCTACTTCGAGGAACTCTTTTCTGTCGTTTGCGAGTACGATGTCCTTGGCCCACTCACCGATGAAGTAGCCGATTCCTCGCTTGTTGTAGATGATTCCCTCGTTGGTGAGCTTCTCGTAGGTGCGCATCACCGTGTTGGGGTTCACGCCGATCGTGGCTCCGTATTCCCGCACGGACGGGATCCTGTCATCGGTCTTCAGTTCTCCGGAGAGAATCTTCTCGCAGATTATGTCGCTGATCTGTAGGTAGATCGCCTTGTTTGAATTGAATTCCATAGTCAAAAATCATTAATGTTGAAGCCTTTTGATCCTGAACCAAGACCAAGTACCGCAGAACGCCACAATCAGCAGAAGCCAGAAGTTGAGGAAGGCGTTCAGCCAGAAGTCGATGTTGTCGGCGTGCCTTATTGTCCAGTCATTGAACCAGTTTCCCCACCATTCGAGGTCTGCGTTGGTGATGAAGGCACTGAGCAGGCCGGAGAACACCATTCCAAGCACAAAGAGCGCGAGCGCGGTGCCAACCACCTTCCATTTCTTGAATATCAAGCCTCCAAGCAGGAATATGCTTGCGTATTCAATGATGTTGGCGGCCATAATCCAGAAGCCGTTGGCAGGAATCTCAAAGTCTGACGACCCAATTTCCTTGTTGATTCTGAACGACATCAAAGAATCACCGCAGGACTTGTCGAACAGGCATACAAACGCGTCACTCAGAAAATAGACCACAACATAGACGATCGGTATAACGACCAGTGAGATCAACATCATAGACGTGAATTTCTCCAGTCTTGAAGCCGGCAGCATCAGCCATTCGGATCCTTTCGCCTTGTCGGTGATCTCGCCGTAGGCTCTTGACGGGAACAGCATCACGAAGATAGTTGTCATCACGGCAAAGACGCCAAACCTTACCCATCCAGCGGGACCGTCAATCTCAATTCCTGTGAATATCTTCATAAACCCTCCGTCGAACAACGCCGCGAAGAACATGTACAGCATATAGAATATGATCGGGAAAAGTGCGAAGATCAGCATAAGCATCCCGATATTCTTCCACTGCCTTTTGAGGTCGTAAACAAAATATTTCCCGAACCTGTTTAAATTGAATGTATTGTTCATTGTGATTCCTCCTTATTTGTTGCTGAACATTCCTTTGATCAACTCCTTGTTCTTGTGTACGGCATTGAAGAGAGCCTCCACATTGATTTTGCTGTCCTCGCCGGTCGTGTTAGGGTAAACCTGGATGAATCCTCCAGGTAGTTGCTCGCTGTAAAGGGATTCCGGGTGAAGCTGTGTGCCGTAGTCGAAGTACAGCTTGCTTGTGATCTCCTCCACTGAGGCGTTCAGCAGAACATCCTGACGGTCAAGGATTATGATCGGGTCGATGATGTTCTCCAGATCCCTCACCTGATGCGTGGATATGACGATTGTTGAGTCTTCGGAAGTGTACTTCATTATAGCGCTTCTGAACTGCGTCTTGGAAGGAATGTCCAGACCGTTCGTAGGCTCGTCCATAAATATGTACTTGCAGCCGCAGGCCAGAGCCAGCGAGATATAGACTTTCTTCAGTTGTCCGGCTGACATCTGGTTCATTTTCTTGGTCGCGTCGTTCTCGAACTCATTCATGATCTCAAGGAACTTGCCATTGTCATAATTCGGCCAGAACGCTCCTCTTTCCTTGGCGAAGCATTCCGCCTTCATGGCTACCGGTAGAACCTCGTCCGGGAGGTAGAACTGATTCTGGAGCAGGGAAGGGGTGCGGTCGAAGGGATTCTCCCCATCGGTTGAGATGCTGCCTGAACCAACTTTCTTCAGGCCGCACAGAAGTGTCAGAAGAGTCGTCTTACCGACTCCGTTCTCGCCCAGAAGACCGTAGATGCGGCCTTCCTCAAGTGTTGTTGTAATGCTCTTCAGGACGGGGGTCTTGCCGTAACTGAAAGCGAGATCTTTGATTTTTATCATATCTTGTTAGTGTAATAGTTTATTAATACACTGCAAAGATAGTGATGTTTTTCTAAAATCAAAGGATTAATTTGCTTTTTTTGTTTGTATCGTCACTTCGGCAGGCTCAGTGGCCGATGGACTGGCCACTTTAGTGCACCATCGCTCGGTCACTGAGTTTATCGAAGAGACCGTTCACTCATTGGAATGGTCATATTCCTTGAGATTCTTTCTGCGCCATTCGGTGGGCGTGCAGCCCACAACCTCCCTGAACTGCCGCCTGAAGTTGGATTTATCGCTGAACCCAATGATGTAGCCGATATGACGCACAGGAGTCTCCGGCTGCTCCATAAGAAGTTTTTTCGCGTCCTCGATTCTCATCTCTTTTCTCCATGTCAGAAATTTTTTGTTGAGCACATGAGAGCAATAGAACGACAATTCTCCGTTTGTCAATCCAAGTTCGTCTAAAATTTCTTCCATCGAATTGTCGCATTCGTGATGTCTGCCTTCTTTTACCCATCGGGCGAGGCGTTTCTCAACTTTGTCAAGAGTCCTATTGGTGTTGATTTTCCCTCGGATGGCAGAGAGTCTGCCGCTTCCGATATTTCGCAGCTTTTGGGATATTGCCACGATAAAGGGATTCCCTTTGCTGGAATTTCCTTTCATTATTGGTTGGTCATTTGGAAGGAACAAATGTGTTCCTCTGGTTTGTGGTTATAAATGCAATCCTTAAAGAATACCAATATAAAAAAGGTGATGACCGAAGTTGGCCATCACCTTCCGATAAGTCAGCGATGGACTACCAGCCCAGCACGTAAGCGAAGATCAGCGGAGCGACGATGGTCGCGTCACTCTCCACGATGAAGCGCGGAGTGGTAGGGGACAGTTTGCCCCAGGTGATCTTCTCGTTAGGAACGGCTCCTGAATATGAACCGTAGGAAGTGGTGCTGTCGGAGATCTGGCAGAAATATGACCAAAGCGGTGTGCCTTTCCAACCGAGATCCTGCTCCATCATAGGAACGACGCAGATAGGGAAGTCGCCGGCGGTACCGCCACCGATCTGGAAGAATCCGACACCGGCCCCGGTTGCGTTGGCCTTGTACCAATCAACAAGGAACATCATCACCTCGACACCTGTCTTAACGAGGTCGGTAGGGAACTCACCGCGGATGCAGTGGGCTGTGAATATGTTGCCGGTGGTGCAGTCCTCCCAGGCCGGGCAGATGATAGGAATGTTCTTCTCGCAGGCGGCCATTACCCAGCTGTCCTTAGGGTCGATCTCATAGTACTGCTCCAGAACACCGCTGCGGAGGATCTGGTAGAGATATTCATAAGGGAAATACCTTTTTCCTTCATTCTTTGCTTTTGTCCACACATCGACAAGCGCTCCCTCAAGGCGGCGGAACGCCTCTTCTTCAGGGATGCATGTGTCGGTCACACGGTTGTAGTGGTTCTCAAGAAGATCCTGCTCCTGCTGTGGAGTAAGGTCGCGGTAACCCGGGATCCTGTAATAGTGAGAGTGGGCGACGAGGTTCATGATGTCCTCCTCGAGGTTGTTGGCTGAGCAGCAGACGAACGAGAACTTGTCCTGACGGATCATTTCCGCGAGGGAAAGTCCGAGTTCGGCGGTACTCATCGCACCTGCCATAGCAAGGAACATCTTTCCACCCTTGTCGAGAAGGTCGCAGTAGGCCTTCGCGGCATCAACCACGCAAGCCGAGTTGAAGTGGCGGTAGTGGTGGGTGATGAATTGTGAAATAGGTCCTTTTTCCATTTTTTGTCCTAATGTTAAAAGTATTTTTCAATATGCTATCTCGTGTCAGATAACTCCTCTGAACGTACAATAGTGTGCGAATTTAGAAATTTTAGATTACTTTTCCAATTGTGATGTTTCAATTATCTTCTGAAGCCGCGGAGCCTTTGCGCAAGGTTCCCGGTCAGTGCGCTCTTCATCATCTTCCGGGTGGTCTCGAACTGCTTGAGCAACTTGTTGACCTCGGCCACATTCGTGCCGCTTCCGTCGGCGATTCTCTTGCGTCGGCTTCCGTTGATGATCTCCGGATTGTCCCTCTCCTCGGGAGTCATGGACATGATGATCGCCTCTATTCCCTTGAATGCCTTGTCGTTGTCGATGTCAATGTCCTTGATGGCCTTGCCGAGTCCTGGAATCATTCCTGCAAGATCCTTGATGTTGCCCATCTTCTTGACCTGCTGGATCTGGTTGTAGAAGTCCATGAGGCCGAACTTGTCCTTGGCCAGTTTCTTCCTGGTCTCGCGGGCCTGCTTCTCGTCGAACTGTTCCTGAGCCTTCTCTACAAGGGAGACAACGTCTCCCATTCCGAGGATTCGGTCGGCGATACGTCCAGGGTGGAACACATCCATAGCCTCCATCTTCTCACCCGAGGAGATGAACTTGATCGGTTTTCCGGTGACGTACTTGATGGAGAGAGCGGCTCCACCTCTGGTGTCACCGTCCATCTTGGTCAGCACGACACCATCGAAATCAAGCCTCTCGTTGAAGACCTTGGCGGTCTCCACCGCGTCCTGACCGGTCATGGCGTCGACTACGAACAGGGATTCTGTCGGATTCACAGCCTTGTGCAGGGCCGAGATCTCGTCCATAAGCTCCTGATCCACAGCCAGACGGCCAGCGGTGTCTATGATCACGACCGAATATCCCTCCGCCTTGGCCTTGGCAATGGCGTTCTTCGCTATCCTGATAGGATCCTTGACGCCTTCCTCTGTATAGACAGGGACCTGGATGCCCTCTCCGAGGACCTTTAACTGCTCGATGGCGGCTGGCCGGAACGTGTCGCAGGCCGCGAGGAGAACCTTCATCCCTCGTTTGCTCTTGATGTTGTTCGCCAGCTTGGCGGAGAACGTGGTCTTACCTGAACCGTTAAGACCGGCCACCAGCACTATTCCCGGATTGCCCTTGATGTTGATGTCCTGCGAGGCGCTCCCCATGAATTCGGCCAGTTCGTCGTGGACGATCTTGACCATCATCTGCTGAGGCTTCACGGCCGTGAGGACATTCTGTCCCATTGCCTTGACCTTCACCTTGTCGCAGAAGTCCTTGGCCACGCGGAAACTGACGTCAGCGTCCAGCAGCGCCCTGCGGATGTCTTTCAACGTCTCCGCGACATTGATCTCGGTGATTTTACCCTCGCCCTTCAGAATCTTGAAGGATCTCTCAAGTCTCTCCTGTAAGTTATCGAACATATTCAGTAGCCTGTTGATTATGTCAACCGTAAAAAAATACCAGCCAACTTGGCGGCAAGTTGTTCTTGCCGTTGGCTATAGACTGCAAAGATAATCAAATCCGCTGTAAGTATAAAATTTGTTGTAGGTTTGCTTGTTTAGCGGATGTTTATCGGGCGGTGCCGCGAACGGAGATATTCCTTCCTGCGCTCTTCCAGATCCGGAAGTTCGGATGCCGGGACAGCGAATCCCGCAAAGCGTGTCCAGAGATAGTCCACGGCCTGATCGGAAGGGTGTACCATATCCGGAGCGTAGAAGCGGTAGTCACGGAGCTCGTCGAGCACGATCTCGTAGGCCGGGAAATATTCACAACGCTCCGGAAACTTCGCCAGAACCTCGTCCAAAGCAAGCAGGAGCGTGCTTTTGCTGAGTTGGTTGCCGTGCGCTCCGTCTTTAAGATGGCGGATGGGGGAAACCGTGAATATGAACTCCTTGTCCGGATGCCGGTCGATCATATTCATAAGCAACGTCGCTGTTTCCCGGACGGAAAGTCTTCGGCGGGTGAACTCCTTCGAATCGATCTTCAGACAGTTCGAGACAACCTCGCCTGTGCGGGAATATTCATAAATCCATGCTGTGCCGAGGGTTATGATGACTTTGGAGGCGGCTTTCCAGCGGTGCGAGGCTTCCTCCAGAGAGGCGTTGGCGACATTCAGGAACTCTTCTTCGGTGCGGCGGGCGAAGGTGGTGTGGTGGCTGAACGAGCAGATCAGACCGGCGCCAGCGCCCATCGGGACGCACTCGTCCACGCTGAAGGGAATCCCGGAGGACAGCCTTGCGATTGAATTGCAGACCGAGACTGGGTTATAGATGGTGCCGAACGGGTTGACGCAGACTTCAAACCCAAGATCCACCATTTTCCTGCCGATGTTGTCGGCGAAGCAGCTTCCAAACACGAATATCCTGTCTTTCAGCGAGATACTGACCTTGCTTTGCCCGGCCTCGACCGGAGTCTGTAGTTTGATCCCTTCCATACGGGTGCGAAATTACAAAATAATCAGTAATTTTGCATAAAACGCGCTGGAGGCGTTTTCCCTTTCAGAAAGTTATGAATATGAGAAAGAGCATAATTGTAATGACACTGCTTCTGGCATCGGCCTTCGCCGCCCGTGCCCAACAAAAGGTTTCCTTTACCTACGGAGCTGATTTCCAGTACTATTTTGACAACCGGGAATATGATGGCGCGGGCAATAAGTTTGAGACCTCGGGGACGGTTCACGCCGCGAGGCTGACTCCGTCGGTCGGCGTCAAGGTGGATGGCGGACGTTTCACCCATAGGCTGACGCTTGGAATCGATGTGATGAAGAATATGGGCGAGGCTCCGGTCTCCGAAAGCGACAAGGATCTTCAGAACATCGGGCTTTTCCGAGAGATGACATTCTGGTATGGCCTTGAAAGCCGGCGAAGAGCTGAGAAGTTCAACCTGTTGGCGGGAATATTCCCTCGCAGGAATTCCGTGTTCGGCTCAGGCTACCCTGACTGGGAAGATGATCCTGTGAAGACCGATCTGGTTCCGTCATTGTTCATCTCTGATGTGAACCAATTCTATGATAATAGCATAGAAGGTCTGCTCCTGAAGTACGAGACCCGTAAAGGCTATTGCGAGGCCGGTCTGGACTGGATGGGGATGATCGGACACGGGCGCAGGGAGCGCTTCCAGATATTCACTTATGGCAATTACTCTCTTGCGGGGGACTTCCTGCGTGCCGGATGGACCGCGACCATGTACCATTTCGCCAACACGCTTGAATATAGGGGAGTGGTGGACAATGTCCTTGTCTCGCCTTTCGTGTCGCTGGCGGCCGGGAGGAGAGACTTCCGTTGGAACGCCAAACTCAGTTATATTCAAGGAATACATCAGGACAGAATCAACGAGACGGGGCTTGAGCCGGCGTTCGGCGGACTGCTGACGCTGAATCTCGGGTACAAGAAACTGGGCATCCTGAATGACTCCTACTACGGTAACGGCCAGATGCCGTATTACTTCACCATTGATACTGGAGGGAATATGCTCGGGCCGGATTTGTATGCGGGAAGCCCGTTCTACCGCATCAACGAACAAGGAGGAAACTGGAAGCATTCCGGATTTTATGACCGGGCGGAGATTTACTGGCAGCCGTATATCGCTGATTTCGTGCGTCTGAGGCTGTCCGCCGTGTTCCATTTCACAGGTGACGGATTTCAGGGCAGCCAGCAGAAGCTGAGCGTCCTTTTTGACCTTGGGCGCGCCTTGAACTCCAAGAAAGCGGCCAAGGCTTCGGGCGGATCACGCAGACAAAGGAATTATGAAATATATTTATAAGGTATGAAAGGGATATTCAAGTCTGTCATCGCCGCCGCATCCGCCGGATTTTTGCTGGCCGGCTGCGGTTCGGGACCCAAGGATGGGGACTATGTCCTCCAGATTCTGACTACCAACGACGTGCATGGATGCTATTTCGATTCCACCTACGTCGGCGGGGGAGTGAAGAAGTCGCTCTTTGCAGTCAAGACCATCGTGGACAGCGTCCGTTCGGTGGCTGGGGCGGATAATGTTTTGCTGGTTGACGCCGGGGACTGCCTTCAGGGAGACAACGCGGCGTACTACTTCAACTATGTAGACACGCTTTCCCCTCACGTCTATCCTCGTCTGGCTGCCTACATGGGCTATGATGCCATCACCGTCGGCAACCACGACATCGAGACGGGCCATAAGGTCTATGACCGCATCGCCCGTGATCTTGAGTCCTACGGGATTCCTTTTCTTGCAGGAAACGCCATCCGCACCGACAACGGAAAGCCGTATTTCCCTTTGTACAAGATTTACAAGAAAGGCGGCCTGAAGGTTGCCGTGCTGGGCTTCACCAACGCCAACATGAAGAACTGGCTGTCTGAGAAGTTATGGAGCGGGATGACATTCGAGAGCCTTGTGCCTCTGGTTCAGGAGGATGTGGACAAGGTCAGGGCTAAGGAGAAGCCGGATGTCGTGATTGTGTCCGTGCATTCAGGAACAGGTCCTGGGGACGGGTCGATGCTCGAAAGCCAGGGCATGGATCTGTACAAAAGTTTGAGAGGAGTGGACTTCGTGGTCTGCTCTCATGACCATAGGCCGTTTGTGACCTCGTGTGACAGCATCGGGCTGATCAATTCGGGAAGTCATTGCCGCTTTGTCGGGCACGGAACCCTGCGCATGACCGTGGATGACGGCAAGGTGGTGAAGCGGGAGCATTCCACGGAGCTGATTCCGGTTGACGCCCACAGGATTGACCCCGGGATGGAGGCCAAGTTCCACGAGGACTATCAGGCTGTGCAGGTATTCACTACCCAGGAAGTGGGTGAACTGAAGGTGGACATGCGCACCCGTGACGCCTACAAGGGAATGTGCGACTATGTAAACCTTGTCCACACACTTTGTCTTGGCTGCGCTCCTGCCCAGATCTCGATCGCGGCTCCGCTGACCTACGATGGATTCGTGAAGGCGGGTACGCTGATCTATAAGGATCTGTTCACTATCTATCCGTTTGAGAATCAGCTTTATGTCATCACGATGACCGGTCGGGAACTCAAGGACTACCTTGAAGCCTCCTACAACCGCTGGATTGTCACGGCCACCAAGCCTACCGATCATGTGCTGAACATCGTCCGGAAGGATGATCCGCGCACGGGCCAGAAGGGCTGGTCGTTCATCGAAAGGACCTACAATTTCGACTCGGCCGCCGGAATCGACTACACGGTTGATGTCACCAAACCTTTCGGCTCCAGAATCGTGATTTCCACCATGGCTGACGGCACTCCTTTCGACCTTGGAAAGACCTATAACGTGGCGATGACTTCCTACCGCGCCAGCGGTGGCGGCGGGCTCTTGGGGGAGATCGGAATCGACACGGACAAGATCTCCGAGAGAACAGTGGAATATTATCCTGAGATCCGCGAGATCCTTTATGAATATCTCAAAAAGAATCAAGTGATCGACCCTGCCGTGATCGGAGATCCCGCTGTCATCGGTCATTGGTCTTTCATGCCGGAGAACATTGCAGGCCCTGCCATCGAGCGGGACATAGACTTGATATTCAAGAAGTAACACTAAAATATTCAAAGATGATCAAAAGAATTTTAACTGCCTTCGCGGCTCTTGCCGCTGCCCTGTCTGCCTTCGCCGCTGAATATGACGGCAAGTGGATCGGCTGTGAGTACAAGGGTGATGTCCTCAAGGGCAACACTGTCCTTCCTGCCCGCTATCTTCGCAAGGAGGTGACTCTGGACGGCAAGGTGAAGGAGGCAACGCTGCGCATCAGCGGCCTTGGAGTCTATGACGCATGGATCAACGGGGAATATATCACCCGTGACCAGGAGCTTGCCCCGACAGTCTCCGAGTACAGGACAAGGGTCTATTTCAATGAGTTCGATGTCACGAAGGCTCTTAAGAAAGGACAGAATGCCCTTGCCGTGAGCCTTGGATGCGGACGTTACACCACGATGAGAGAGCCAGGAATGAAGGGTTTCGGAGTTCCGAGGCTTTGGTGCCAGTTGGACATTGTGTACACTGATGGCCGTACAGAGACCGTGGTCAGTGACGAGAGCTGGAAGATAACCTGCGAGGGTCCGATCCGCGCCAACAACGAGTTCGACGGAGAAACCTACGATGCCCGCAAGGAACTGACCGGTTGGACCAAGGTCGGCTATGACGATTCCGCTTGGTCTGAAGCCTCTATGATGAGCGCTCCGGGAGGGAAACTCGTCCTTCAGCCGAACCCAAACATCGCTGTGCAGGACATCGTGAAGCCGGTCTCCATCACCAAGACTGACCACGGCTACATCCTGGACATGGGGCAGAACATGGTAGGTCGCCTTCAGATCAAGGCCAAGGGACTCCAAAGTGGCGACACCCTCACGATGAAATTCGCTGAGATTCTGAACCCGGACGGCACCCTTTACCTTGCCAACCTGCGTACGGCCAAGGTTCTGGACACCTACATCGCCAAAGACAGCAAGCCGATTGTCTGGCATCCTGAGTATGTCTATCACGGTTTCCGTTTCGTTGAGATCAAAGGCTTGAAGAAAGAGCCGAAGCTCGGTGATTTCGAGGGACAGGTGATGTACGACAAGATGGCCGTGACAGGTCATTTCGAGACCTCCAACGCTGTCATCAACCAGATCTACCACAACGCTTTCTGGGGAATCAGGGGCAACTATCGCGGCATGCCGACCGATTGTCCGCAGAGGGACGAGAGGCTTGGCTGGCTCGGCGACCGAACGATGGGATGTTACGGCGAATCCTACATATTCAACAACCACGCCCTCTATTCCAAGTGGCTGACTGACATCCATGACGGGCAGGACAAGTTGGGCCGCATCTCCGATGTCTGCCCTCGCTACTGGACTCTCTATCAGGACAATTTCACCTGGCCGGGGGCGTTCTTCACCGGCGCGGACATGGTATATCGCCGCTTCGGGGATGACCAGTCCATCAAGGACCACTATGGTGCGATGAAGAAGTGGCTTGAATATATGAGGTCGAAGTACATGAAGGACGGTGTGATGATCAAGGACACCTACGGGGACTGGTGCATGCCGCCTGAGTCATTGGATCTGATTCATTCCAAGGATCCCGCGAGAAAGACATCCGCACCGCTCATCGCCACTCCGTTCTATTACTTCCTTCTTCACAAGATGGTTGAGTTCGCTCCGATAGCAGGGCATCCGGAGGACGTGAAGATGTTCAATGAATATGCCGACGCTGCCCGTGATGCGTTCAACGCCAAGTATTTCAACGCCAAGGAAGGCTTCTACGGCAACAACACCGTGACCGCCAATCTTCTTCCGCTCTATTTCGGTATGGTCCCGGCGGGACGTGAAGGCGATGTGTTCGACCACATCGTGCACAAGACTGAGGTTGACTGTGACGGCCACGTCAGCTGCGGAGTTGTCGGGATGATGGTCCTGATGCGCACTCTGACCGAGTTCGGCAGGCCTGACCTGGCCTTGAAGATCGCCACCAACGAGACATACCCAAGCTGGGGCTACATGGCGAAGAACGGGGCCACGACAATCTGGGAGCTCTGGAACGGCAACACCGCCGATCCTGCGATGAACTCCGGCAACCACGTGATGCTCCTTGGCGACCTTGTGACCTGGTACTATGAATATCTTGGCGGCATCCGTCCCGCTGAGCCTGGCTACAAGTCAATCGAACTCAAGCCGTACCCGATCGAAGGCCTTGACTGGGTGAACTGCTCGTACGATTCCCCTTACGGCAAGATCGTCAGCAACTGGAAGCGCAACGGCTCCAAGTTCGAGTGGACCGTCGAGATTCCGGCCGGCACCACCGCCACCGCCCTCATCCCGGGTCCCGACAGCTCCCGCGAGACCAAAACCCTCGTCCCTGGCAAGCACCGTTTAGTGACGGAACTGGAGTAGGCTTAGAATAGCCCGGAGTCGCTGTCAGAGTTGTTGACCTTCTTGTTGACAGTGCGGGCTTTCTTTCCGTAGGAGAAATTATAGACACAAGTAAGGATGATCGTGTTTTTCTGACTGGTCATCCTGCTTGTGTTTTTCATAGTCAGCGGAGAGCCTGATGCGGTTTCCTCGCTGATTTTCCAGTCGTAGAACGGGTATCGCATTCCGGCACCGATGCGGAGGTTCTTCCCGATTCTGCGCGCGAACTCAAAGTAGCCATAGTTCTCGCCTTTGTCGATGCCGAGGTCACTTATGGATCTGAAAGGTTGGTTGTACATTGCCTCAGCGATCCATTTTTCCCCTGAATATCTCAGCATGGCCATGCCGCCAAGGCTTTTGACGGATCTGTCCGCCTTGCCTCCCGTCAACCTCTGGTCGTTGTACATGGCATAGACGGTGAGCGAAATAGGAATATTCCTGAAAGGTTTGATTCTGCTGCCGAGAGCGGCCATCACCGCCAGCATGCTCCCGGAATGTTCCTTTCTTTCCACAAGATACCCGTTCTCTTGGCTGAACAGAGGAATTATCTGATTGCCATTGTGGTAGACATAAACGTACGGATCGATGTACAGCCAAGAGTTATTGAATGTATAACCGATCATCGCGCTTCTGGTAGTGTAACTTTCAAGTTCGCTGTTGCTTGTCGAGAGCCATTTGTCATCCCTAAGGTAGGAGGCTGTGCCTAACCATCCGATTTTCGGGGTCTCCACCGAGCTTGAATAATTAAGGTACATCGATGAATGGTCGTTGAATGTGTAGTTCAGTTGCACGAGCGGGCGGAGGTAGAGATAATCTTTCCTTGCGGTTTCATTGGTGCCGTAGCCGTAATGCTCAACCGCGGCGCCGAGCGAATAGCTGAAGCCTCCAAGATTCCCTGAATATTCACCCCATAGCCTGTTCAGGCAAGTGTTGATCTCTGACTGAACATGAATATCCCCGTTCCTGCTGCTTTGGTCGGAATAGTTGGCCATAGAGCGGAGACCGAAACTGAGTTTGTGCTTTTCAGAGATCCTCCAGTCATCGACTGCCTCGAAGATACCGGAATATTTCCGCCCGTCTGTCAGGCTTACGGAAGAAATCAGAGGAGTCGCTCCGTCATATTCATGAAACCCTTTGCGGCTTTTTGTGTCGTAGGCGGTGGCTACGAAATTCACCGAAAGTTCGTGTTTGTCGGAGAGTCTGCGGTTCCAGTAGATGTCAAGCGAAGGGGAGAGGTATTCTGACCAAACGTCTTTGCTGTCAATTACTTCCGAAATTGTGCTTTCTCCGGACGCGAGGTCAGTCACTGTTTTGATGACGCTTTGGCGGACCGGCCAGTCCTTTTTCTCGTATCCTATGGATAATTGCGCTTTCAAGGCGCTATTCTCGTCTTTCATCCTGACAATGTCGAGCGATGCGTAATGTTGGTTGCGGGTGAAATCAGTGTCCAGACCTGTTTTCTCCTTGGTGTATCTGTTGCCTCCGGCTTCATATTCAAGAAATTCGTCGATGCCATAGCCTCCGCTTTTGCTCGGTTTTCCGGAATATTCAATGCCGATCATCGTGTTTTTCAGGACTTGGCGGTACGAGGCAGCGTTGTTGCCCCAAGGGGTTGTGACCGCTTCCTTGAGGTTCAGCATCAGGTTGCCACCGATTCCGGGCCTTCGGGTGATGATGTTCACCAAAGAGCCGCTGCCCGCGAATGAATATCTTGCCGGGGCGTTCTGGTAGAAGTCGATGCTTTTGATGTCCGCCGGTGTGAGAAGCGACAGTGAAGCGCTTGTTGTCGGGAGCCCGTTAAGCAGGATTGTCAGGCCTTTCCCGTTCACCAGAGTGACTTCATCGTCCCTGACCATAATGCCCGGTATCAGTTTCAATGTCTCCAAAGCAGTGGCGTGGGCGTTTCTGTCCTCGCTGCTCAGGTAGAATTTCTGGTGGTCGCTGAAATGCTTGACGCTTCTTCCCGTGAACACCGCCGCTTTCAGGGTGTCGGTCCGCTCTGTTGCTATCGCTGTCTTCAGAGTGTCAATCTGCCTGGTCACTGAACTTGTGGTTCGACAAAGCTCACCAACCACCGAAGTGACCCTTGCCGAAGTGACCAAAGAGGACGGAACTTCTACAATATATTCGGTCGCAGGCCCCTCCGTCCCGCTCACTGAGCTTGTGGTTCGATTAAGCTCACCAACCACCGAAGTGACCGGACTAAAGCCAGCCGCCTGAATGCAAACAGCGAGAACTCCCAATACTGAATATGTCCTTTTATGACTCATGGTATATAATCTTTGCCGGCAAAATTATCTGAAAATAGTTTTACACAAGAGTTTTCCTCGGACTTTCTTCTTGTTATAAATTATTGAAAAACATTGTGTTGTGAAATTTCTTCTTTGTTTGTGCTTTTGCGGAGTCTTACATTGCCGTTTTTTTGCTAATTTAGTGAACGCTAATTGTGATTTGCCACGGATTTGAACATACCGTGGGTGACTTTTTGCCGGATGAAACTGAGAACTGTCATATTCATTGCCATTCTTTCCTTTTGCTTCGCTTCCTGCGCTCATTCGTTCAGGACAGCGGAACAGTTTCTGGATGAGATTGAGGCCAGACTGGAAACCCAGCCAGACAGCGCTTTCGTCGCTCTGGATTCTTTGGACAGAAGTATGCTTGGCACCAAGGAACTTCGCGCCCGCCACGCCCTGCTCTACACCATCGCTCTTGAGAAAGTCGGAATGGAGATCACTTCCGACAGCATAATCAACATCGCAGTGGACTACTATTCCTCTTCGGGAGACGAGGAGATGAAAGAGAAAGCTCTGTACTACAAGAATATAATCGATCAGAACGCGGCTTCAGTCCACAAGGACACTCTCGCCCTTCAGCAGCAGAAGATGATCGAGGAGCGTTACACCGACAAGCAGGCAATCATTGACCGAGGAAAGTCCATCTGGCTTCTTTGCCTATTGGTTGTGCTTGTGGTCACCGTTTTGATTGTCATTGTGCGTCTGTTCAGAAAGACGCATAATGAATTGAAGCGGAAACCGGACGATGAGGCGATGGCCATAATCCGTGAGAGAATGTCGGTTCTGGACAAGTTCCTCGCCTCCAGACTCTCCTCGGACTGCTCCTTTGACAAGACAGCCGAGGCAGAACTTGACCGCCTTGTCTCCGATCAGGATGATTTCCTGCGTTCCACTATGGTTCTTTTTCGTGACAGCCACCCTGAGTTCGTGGCCGAGTTGAAGTCGCACGGCCTGACGGATTGGGAGGTCGGCTATTGCTGCCTCTATGTCCTCGGACTCAAAGGCAAGGATGTCGGCAACTACCTCAAGAAGAAGCGCAACTACATCATCAGCAGTGACATCCGTCGCAAGTTAGGCCTCTCTGAACACGACACCAATCTCGGCATCTGGCTCCGCTCACGCCTTTCCGCCCGGTAATCAGATGAGTTTGGCTGCTTTTGTCCGGTGAAAGGGCGTATGGCCGGACAAAGTACCTTTATTATTGCTTTTGTCCGGTGAAAGCCCTTTCCTACGGACAAAGTTTTTCGGGATTATGCTTTTTGACTTGCACCTGATTCAATCGGCAGCACTTTTGACCTCTTTTGATTCTCAAGAGTGTATCGTACACTCTTAGGAAACGTTTTCCGCGCTTTTCGTCTCCCGATGGTGTCGTCGAGCGCTTACTTGCGAAATAATTTATCTTTTATCACCATCTTTTGTTAGGCTTCATTTACGTGACGATAACGTTCACAGGCGATAGCGAAAAAATAAAATTCCAAATTTTGGTAACGTGCAAAATTTGGAATTTTCCTTTTTTCGCGTTCGCCCTAAAACGATTTTGCTTAATAATGTATAGGGCAAACGAGTAACTATTCCACAAGACAGGAGTCCATCAGATCGGCAATCTGTTTGCGGTCAAGGTTCTGGCCGATGAAGACGATCTTGATCATGCGGTCGCCATAGACCGGATCCCAGTCCTTGCGGAGATTCTTGTCCCTGCGCATCATCTCCTGAAGCTGGTCTTCAGGCATCGTCGCGAACCAAAGTCCCGCGTCCTTTATGGATTTCTGCACTCCAGACTGCTCGAAGAGGTAGCACTTGTCCTTTTCGTCAGCAAAGTAGCACAGCCCTTTGGCCCGGATGATATTCTTTGGCCATTTCTTTGAGACAAGCCAGTCGAACTTGTTGATGTCCAACGGCTGACGGCGATAGTAGACGAAAGTACCGATGTTATATTCCTCGACCTCACCGCCCTCGTGGTCGTGATGATGGTGATGATCGTGGCCGTCCCCGTCGTGGTGGTCGTGCCCGTCTTCCTCGTGATGATCGTGGCCGTGTCCGTCAAGGTGGTCATGTTCCTCCTCGTCATGATGACCTTCGTGATGATAGTGTTCCTCATCGTCATGGTCGTTGTGCTCCAGTTCGTTGCCTTCACCTTCGATG
>DCCQ01000081.1 GCA_002314195.1 Bacteroidales bacterium UBA1077
AGTGAAGCGATTCACCCTGAAAAATTTTCAATTTCATAACAAATGGATATTCAGACAGTTGCAGAGACGGGATTTTTAGGCTGTCAAAGTCAGGAAATTATCGTACCGACTTAGGATCTCTTGTGCGATGTTTGAATGAATTCTATTGAATGTCTGATCAGGCCCGGATGATCTCCACTTCACCGTCGAGACCGATCTTGATGATCTGAGAGGCGAGGCCGGTCGCTCCAACTTCGAGGCGGGGATCTACCGTATAATCAGCTGCGTTTTTGATTTCCTCTGAGATATCGGTGAACTTTTTTGGAGTAGGATCTCCGGAGATGTTGGCTGAAGTGGAGACGATAGGTCTGCCAAGCTTGTAGGTGAGCTGCTGGCAGAACTCCATCATCGGAATCCGGATCCCGACAGTGCCGTCAGCCGCCACCGTATTGTGCGCCAGATGAAAGCGGTCTGATTTCCATGGCTCTCCCTCGGCTGGTGCAGGGTAAGTCTTTGCCCCAGGGTAGATCAGTGTCATTGGCCTGTCGTTCACCTCGACCAGATCAATGGCCATAGGAGGGATTTCGTTCACGTACAACGCTATCTGATCCAGACTGTAGGCCAGCAGAACCAGCGACTTGCTGTCCGACCGATGCTTTATCTCATAAATCTTTGCGACAGCCTCAGGGTTGGTCGCATCACAACCAAGCCCCCAGACCGTGTCGGTAGGGTAAAGAATGACCCCACCCTCTTTGAGAACCTTCAACGTCTCGTTAAGGATCTCATCTATAGTCTTCTTTTGCATATTCATAAAATTCTGTGCGTAAATTAACCTTCTTTGCTTACGACTGTCTTTCCAGCCAGTTCCCGTGCGTGGATTCCCCCTCATGGCTCACAGCAACATATTCCAAGGCAGTTTCGTGCGCGGATTAACCTCCCTGACTCACGGCTCCATAAAGTGCAGGTAGCAGGCCGTCACCGCAGTCACCGCCGCAGTCTCCGTCCGCAGTCGGCTTGGCCCGAGGTGGACCGGCACAAAACCTCGTTCCATGGCCAGCCGGGCCTCTTCCGGGGAGAAATCACCCTCCGGGCCGATAAGCACGGTGACCGAAGAACCCGACGGAAGTCCTCCAAGTATGTCCTCGATGGAACGCCTGGAGGTCTCGCCCTCAAAACAGTAGCAGATCATCTTGACTCCGGGATCTTCGGCGTGCTCCACTATGAAATCCCGCACGGAGACCGGTTCTTCCACCACCGGCAGTTTCGCTTTCAGACTCTGCTTCATCGCCGAAAGCGCGATCTTTCGGGATCTCTCCGCCTTGAACACCTTGCGCTCGGAACGTTCCCCGATCACCGGCGAGATCACATCCACACCAAGCTCCGTGGCTTTCTCCACGAACCACTCGAAGCGGTCGTTGTTCTTCGTCGGACAAACCGCCATATTCAATGAATATGAATGTCCTCCCCATCCGGGAACGGTTTCCAGAATCTTCGCCGTGGCACCTTTGGGAGAGTCGTCGCTAAGGCGGCAACGGTGCATATTCCCCAGGCCGTCCACAACGGTGACCTCGTCTCCTGCCCGGTGCCGGAGTACCCTCACGCAGTGCGCGCTCTCATCGGCATCCAGAAGGGCTAGTCCGCCCTCTGTTTCGTAAGCATAGAAAATCTCCATACTGCAAAGATACAACATTGAATAATATGGCGTAACTTTGCGCCTATGAAAAAACGTTATGAATCATTGGATGTCCTTAGAGGGCTGGTCGGAGGCAACCATTGCTATCATGGCTACAACGGAACCGATTTCGACCCGGAAGGTGTCCTCGGCTCGCTGACCTCCGCCTGTTCATGCCTCCTCGGCTACCTGATCGGCTCGATGATCCACAAGTCTCAAAAGAATATGTCAGCCACCAACACCCCTGACAGGGTTGTCAACAGGACATTTGTCTATGGCTGCCTCTCTTTGATTCTCGGCGTGGTCCTCAGCATCTGGATTCCGATCAACAAACCTCTTTGGTCTGTCTCATACGTCTTCTATGCCGGTGGATGGGCGATGCTTGCGCTGGCTTTCCTTGCCTATCTGCTTGACGTCAAAGGGTACGAGAAACCTTTCGTGCCTTTCAAAGCCATGGGTATGAACGCATTGATGGCCTTCGTGTTCTCCGGAGTCATCGCCAAGAGCTACGGCTTCTTCGGGTTCGCCCCGAGCCGCTACTTCGGAGCAAATGAATATGTCTCCCTGCTGTGGGTCCCTCATATTTGTGACTGTCATATTCGGCCTCCTGTGGATCCTCTATAAGAAGAAGATTGTGATTAAACTGTAAGTAAAATGTTCATAGGATTGATTTCAGACACCCATGGTGTGTTCGCTGATGATGTCAGGAAGTTTCTGGAGCCTGTTGACCAGATCTGGCACGCCGGTGACTTCGGTACGCTTCAGTGCGCGGAGGAGATTGCTGCCTTCAAGCCTTTGATCGGTGTCTATGGCAACTGTGACGGCTTGGATGTCCGACAATGCTACCCTGCGTTTCAAAGTTTTGATTGTGAGGGCCTGAAAGTTATTATGACGCACATCGGGCTCAGCCGGGGCAGTTATTGGGCTTACAATCCGCGTCAGCCTCAGTATGACTTGCGCGCCAAGGCACTTATTGACAATTGGCATCCGGACATATTCGTTTGCGGACACACACATATTCCTCAGGTTTTCCGAGACAACCGGAACGGATTCCTCTTTATGAATCCTGGCGCCTGTGGCTTTCAGGGCTCGTCTGATGTGCCGAGAATGGCTCTTCGCTTTCAGATTGAAATGGGTAAAATTTTCGCGATGGAAAAGTGTGAATTGTCTAGATAGCCATAATTATGTCAAAAAAGTTAAAATTTTTATTGTTAATTTCAGAAAACTATGTACTTTTGCGTCTTGAAAAACGAGTTAGAGGTAACTAAAGTTTTTAATTTTATATTATCATGAAGAAGGTATTTATGTCTGTTGCGGTTGTGGCTCTCATGGTAGCCGCTTCTGCTTGCGGTAACAACGCAAAGAAAGCCGAGGCCGAGACTGAGGCTGTTGAGGCTGTCGAGGAAGTTGCTGACACCGTAGCTGCTTGCTGCGATTCTACAGCTGCTTGCTGCGATTCAACAAAAGCTGAGTAATTTCAGCCATCGCCCCCCAATCAAGGGCTTTTTTGTGCGGTGTCCGGGTCCAATCCCAGATGCTGCAATTTTTTTTGTCTTAACCCGTCTGTTTGCCTATCTTTGGCAGGCACAGCGCCATTCTTTCGGTTACTGAGCTTGCCGAAGTGACCGACAGCACAACAATGGTTGGCTCGACAAGCTCACCAACCACAGTACGAATAAACGATTACACGCATGAAAGAAAAATCAGTCTGGTTCTGCTCCAATTGCGGAAATGAATATCCCAAATGGATGGGACGCTGCCCTGCCTGCGGGGAATGGAACACTATGGTGGAGCAGAAGGTGGTGACAAGGGGCTCCAGAAAGACCTCGATGACGGAGTCTGTTCCGGGAGCGGGACGCAGGCCTCAGAAACTGAACGAGATTGACTCCCGCTCGGAGGCACGACTTTCCCTGAACAACGAGGAAATCGACAGAATACTCGGTGGCGGCATCGTGGAAGGCTCTCTTGTCCTGATCGGAGGTGAACCAGGAATAGGAAAATCCACATTGTCTCTTCAGATTCCTCTCGGCTGTCCATCCCTTAAGACATTGTATGTCACCGGTGAGGAAAGCCTGCGTCAGGTCAAAATGCGCGCTGACCGTTTGGGGGGTGATGCTTCTAACTGTCAGATCTACAGTGAGACTCTGATTGAGAATGTGGTGGAGCAAGCCCGTGGGATCGAGCCTGATTTGATGATCGTGGATTCAGTACAGACGATGTTTTCGCAGACTGTAGACTCGACGCCCGGATCTGTTACCCAGATAAAAGAGGTCGCGGCCATCCTCCTCCGGTTCGCCAAGGAGACGGGCATCCCTGTCATCCTGATCGGTCATATCACCAAGGAAGGCTACATCGCTGGCCCTAAGATTCTGGAGCACATCGTGGACGTGGTCCTTCAGTTCGAAGGTGACAACAGAGGTTCGTACAGGATTCTGCGCAGCATCAAGAACCGGTTCGGCTCCACTTCCGAACTGGCGGTGTTTGAGATGACCGGAAAGGGGCTTCGTGAAGTCTCCAACCCGTCCGAACTGCTCATCCCGATGCACGAGGCCGGGCTCAGCGGCACCGCCATCAGCGCAATGTTGGACGGAACGAGGCCGTTCCTCTTTGAGGTTCAGGCACTAGTCAGTTCGGCGGTCTATGGCACGGCTCAGCGCTCGGCCACAGGCTTCGATGTGAGGCGGCTGAATATGCTCCTGGCGGTCCTTGAGCGCAGGGCCGGCTTCAAACTGGCACAGAAAGATGTTTTTCTGAATATGGCGGGCGGACTCAAGGTCAGCGATCCTGCCTGTGATCTTGCGGTCATCTCGGCGGTCCTGTCCTCCAACTTCGATTTCGCCATCCCCTCCGACAACTGTTTCTCCGGGGAGATCGGTCTTAGCGGAGAGGTCAGGCCTGTGGCACAGATCGACCGCCGTGTCTCGGAGGCTTCCCGTTTGGGATTCAAGAAGATATTCATTTCATCATTCGCCTCCTTGGATCTCAAGCCTCAAGGCATAGAGGTCGTGAAGGTCTCTGATGTCCCTGCCCTCGTCCGCAGCCTCTTCAAATAGCCTCCAGTCCGCGACACCTGCCGAAGCGCGGCCCGCTGAAGTGGTCTGGTCAGCAACCGGTCGCTGAGCCAGCTGAAGCGCCGGTGTATGATATTCGTAAATTGAAAAAAAATGCTTATATTCGCCAAGTTTTAAGACTAAACAAAACAAGATATGAATCTTAGAGACATCAAGAAGGACATTGAATATGTCATCGGAGCTTTCATTGATGATTGCTCCCTCTTCAGCGCGCTTAACCAGAAAGCTGACGACGAGGCTTTGGGCGGACTCTTCGATGAGGCTGTCAAACTCTACAATGACCTCAGGGATAAAGTGAACGCAAAGGTAGAGGGCAAGAAATCCGCTTACTTCGCCGGAATCCGCAAGGAACTCCTTGAGAAGACAGATGCCATGTACCAGAAGCTCAGCGAACTCATCAAGGCGACTGCCAAGTCTGACGAGAAGTAATCCTGGCTTGTCGTTGAAATTATATTAGGGAAGGCTTATGAGTCTTCCTTTTTTAATACCGGCCACGTGCCGGGCATATTACAGGAATATTCCTATTATAAACATATAACGAACATGAAAGTAGCGGTAGTCGGAGTGACCGGCTTGGTCGGAACCCGGATGATAGAAGTCCTTGAAGAGAGGCAATTCCCTGTGGATGAATTTATTCCCGTGGCGTCAGAAAAATCGGTCGGGAAGGAAATTGTTTTTGGTGGACATGAATGCCCTGTCGTGACGGCGGATGAGGCCATTGCCCGCAGGCCGGATCTGGCCCTGTTCTCAGCCGGAGCGGAGATTTCCCGTGATCTGGCTCCGAAGTTCGCCGCTGTCGGTTGCCGTGTCGTGGACAACTCATCCTGCTGGAGGATGGATCCGACCAAGAAACTGGTTGTCCCTGAGATCAATGCGTCTGTCTTGACCGCTGAGGACTATATCATCGCCAACCCTAACTGCTCCACTATCCAGATGCTTCTGCCTCTGGCTCCGCTTCATCGTAAGTACGTGATCAAGCGAATCGTGGTCTCTACCTACCAAAGCGTGACGGGTTCCGGCAACGCTGCGGTGGCTCAGATGAAAGCTGAGCGCGAAGGTAAAAAATGGGGCGAGTACCAAGCCTTCTATCACTATCCGATTGATGAGAACGTGATCCCGCACATCGATGATTTCCTTGAGGACGGCTACACCAAGGAAGAGATGAAGATGGTCAACGAGACCCACAAGATCTTGAATGACTATTCGATAGGAGTCAGTCCGACTACGGCTCGCGTGCCAGTGCTGGGAGGCCATTCGGAATCAATCAACCTGGAATTCGAGAAAGATTTCACACTTGACGAAGTGCGAAAGATATGGTCTGAGACAGAAGGTGTTACCGTTCAGGATGACCCTTCACGCAATATCTACCCGATGCCGTTGTTCTCTCTTGGCAAGGACGATGTCTTTGTGGGCCGTCTGCGCAGGGACCCGTCAGTTAAATATGGCCTGAACTTCTGGTGCGTCAGCGACAACATCCGCAAAGGAGCCGCCACCAACGCGGTCCAGATCGCACAGTACCTCCTCTCGAAAGGTTTCCTGAAGGCCTAGTTCCCGGCCAAATGCTTCTCCCAGGCCCAGGCCGCGGCCAGTGTGTCTTCGATAGACCTTTCGGCCTTCCAGCCAAGCTCGTTGTTGGCAAGTGTAGGATCAGCCCAGATGGCAGTGACGTCCCCTGCTCTGCGTGGCGCGAACTTGTAGTTCAGTTTCAGTCCGTTGGCCTTCTCGAACGCTTTGATGAGTTCCATCACAGACAACGGCTTGCCCGTGCCGATGTTAAAGATCTCATATTCCTTCTTCATCTTTCCGTCGAGCATTCTGCGGACGGCGAAGACGTGCGCCTTGGCAAGGTCCACGATGTCGATGAAGTCCCTCTGGCAAGTGCCATCAGGAGTAGGGTAGTCATTGCCGAAGACGTAGAGGCACTCGCGTTTGCCGATGGCGGTCTGAGTGATGTAAGGCACAAGGTTGTTCGGCACGCCGCGCGGAAGTTCGCCGATCAGCGCTGACGGATGCGCCCCTACCGGGTTGAAGTACCTCAGCGCGATTCCCTTGACATTTGAATATGCCTTCACGGAGTCTCGCAGAATGTCCTCGCACATTTGCTTCGTGTTGCCGTAAGGAGAGGTGGCTGGCTGCCTCGGCGACTCCTCGGTCACCGGAAGTTTCTCCGGCTCGCCGTAAACCGTTGCCGAGGAGGAGAACAAGATATTCTCGCACCCGTGTTTCCTTGCGGTCTCGATGACGTTCATAAATGACTCCAGGTTGTTCCTGTAGTATTTCAGCGGCTCGCTGACGGACTCTCCCACGGCCTTGAACCCGGCGAAATGGATGACAGCGTCGATCTTGTTGGTGGTGAACAGCAGTTCAGTCGCCACGGGATCGCAGAAATCCATCTTGACGAAAGGAATGTCATCCCTTCCGGTGATCTTCTTGACTCCTTCGTAGCAGGTCTCGTCGCAGTTTGACATGTTATCGGCCACGATCACATCGTAGCCAGCCTCGATAAGCTCCACGGTAACGTGGCTTCCGATAAATCCGGCACCGCCGGACACAAGGACACATTTTTTCATATCTCTGAATATTTTGACTCAAGTCCGTTCCGCACAAGCGGTTTTTATGCTCTGCAAATTTAGCAATAAAACATTATTTTTGTACTCTGGTCGTTTTTGTTTTCCACGGAACGGCTTGAAATTCAAAATGACTTTTGTTATGAGATCCGGAATAATCATGAATTCTTGTGTTTGTGCTTTGGTGATGTCGGTCGCCATCTCCCATTCCGCCGCAGCCTTCTCTCCGCAAGTACGTTCCACAAATAAGGCGCAAGACAAGTCCAGGGCCCAGAGATATATAGAACAGGCCTCCCGTAACGACATCCTGAAGTCTTCCGTCTTCGGTGTCCTCGCTGTCACCGAGGGAGGGGACACCCTGGCTGTCTGGAACAGCGATCAACGTATGGTTCCGGCTTCCACCATGAAACTGATAACCACAGGGATGGCCATCCACCGTCTCGGTCCGGACTTTAAGTACGTCACTCGTATCGGCCACAGCGGCACGATCAAGGACGGTGTCCTTGACGGTGACCTCTATATTATAGGCGGTGGCGATCCAACCATCGCCTCCAAGGATTCCATCGCGATTCCCAGGGCCCGACTCTTTGCCCAATGGAAATCATTCCTGGACAATGCCGGCATCAAGAGAATCAACGGCAAGGTTATCGGAGACGGCCGCTACTTCGACGGTCCTTTGGAGCACGACACCTGGAGCTATCAGGACATCGGCACAGCCTACGGAGCCGGCGGCAACGGCCTCTGCTTTTACGAGAACGCCCAGGATTTCAGGGTGAGCGCCGGAGCCACGGTCGGCTCGCCTGTCAATGTCACGGCCTCCTTTCCGTTCACCCCGTGGATGAGGTATGAATATCCCTGCCGGACCGCTCCTGCCGGCACCGGCGACCAACTCTACCTGTTTAACACCGAATTCCTCCCTTACGCTGAGATCCGAGGATCCTTCGCCATCGACCGCAAGCCCAAAACCGAGGAATTCAGCAACAAGTTCGGAGCCTACACATGCGCCCATTATTTCTGTGAATATCTGAAATCAAATGGAGTCCCTGTTTCCGATGGCCCGGCCGACATCCGTCTCGGCCGCGTCCGCACAAACCTGTCTTCCAATGAATATGGCCCCTATGCCTCAGGAGTGGACAATCTGAATATGCTCGGTCAGACATATTCCCCGTCCCTCTGTCGCATCGCCCGTGAGACGAATCTGAAAAGCGACAACTTCTACGCCGAGACCCTTTTCCGTACCCTTGGCCGCAGGCTTCACCATTCAGCCTCCTACGATTCATCGTATGTGGCTGTTAATGAAGTGATGAGAAGCCTTGGCGTAAGCACGGATGATGTCCGCATTGCCGATGGCAGCGGTCTGGCCCGCCACAACTACATCTCCCCGTCATTCTTTGTCCGTTTCCTCTCCGCGATGATGGACAGCCCGTCATTCGGGGACTACATCCTGACCATTGGGCGGCCCGGTGACCGTCATTACGAGTCACGCCTCCGTGAGGCTTCTGCCACCGTCAAGTCCAGAGTCCATCTCAAGAGCGGCTCCATGAACGGTGTCCGTTGCTTCTCCGGCTACATCGAACCCTCGGCCGGCTCCAAATCCGACACCATCATCTTCTCCATAATGACCAACAATTCCTTGGTTTCCGCATCGCGCATCGATCCCATAATCGACCGCATAATCACCCTCCTCGCCGCCGACAACTGATCCGCTTCAGTCCTGCCGAAAATAGAACGGGCTGTTGAATACGGAGATGACGCCGGATCCGGCAGCGTCGATGTGACCGACTATGCGGCGGGCGCGGAGAGGCTTGCGGTTGTAGAAATCCGGCGCGGATGAATCAAGCGAGTTGATCCGCACGATCTGTGCGGAGTGGATGAACTTGCCGTCACCGATGTACATTCCCACGTGAGTGACCCGCTCCTTGGTGCTGTCTGTGGCGGCTTTGCCCCAGAACAGAAGGTCGCCGGGAAGCAAGCCGCTCCAGTCCACGTCTCCGTTATCCTTGAATATTCTCACATCCTTTCCGACCCTTGCCTGCTGGGAGGCGTTGCGTGGAAGAAGCGCACCATTCGCGAAATAGACACTGCGGGTGAACCCGCTGCAGTCCACGTTCTTGATTGACGTGCCTCCCCACATGTAAGGGACTCCGAGAAACTTGTAACCTATGGCCAGAAGATTCTGCCTGAAATCATTATCGTCCAAAGTCTTGTCTTTCCGCTCCTTGGCCCATTTGTAAAACACCGCGACATCCTTCGCCGGAACGTAACCGGTCTTGCCGGACGGCAGCACAACCCCGACGAAACGTCTGCTGAGAACGGCCCGCCCTTCCTCATAGCCTTTGTGCCGCCCGCTTGAATGTGTCTTGACACCATACATGATCCGAACAATGTCCCCGAGCACGAAATCGGATACAATCCTGGAATCCTCTGAGGGTTCTGAATAGATGTGCGTGAAAGAAGCGGTGCAGATGTACTTAGGGGCTTCCAGGTAGTCCTTTATTTCTTCCTCGCTCATCTGAACCAGCCCCATTTCATTGACCCAGGCCGTGTATGGCTCCGGACTCTTGATCTTGACCCAGTACCCCGATTGGTCCAGTACCTCGACGACCGTGCCCATCAGAACCTGATTCCCAAGTTCTGCGGCGTAGTCCGGTTTCTCGCGCATGAAATCGGCGGAAAACTCAACTACGGCCAGTTTTCTCTGAGCATCCATGGTTGGAGCCACGGATGCGAGCGCTGTCAAAATCAAAACTGATGACAATATTTTCGGGAAGATATTCATAAATCAATTCATATTTCAGAAGATGGCCGGCTTCGTTTTGTAAAAATATCCACAATTCATTAGTTTTGCAAGGAAGAAGAAAGAAAACCTGTATGTTGGACTTTTCAGAAGGCAAAAGATACAATTCATTTGTTGGCTACTATCGCCGCAGATATGGCGAACGGCTTCAGAAACTGGTTCTGGACGCCGGATTCTCGTGCCCGAACAGGGACGGAACCGTAGGCAGGGGAGGATGCACCTACTGTGACAACGCCGCCTTCCATCCAGGCTACAGCACTTCAGGCAAACCGCTTCTGACTCAGATTGATGAAGGAATAGAGTTCCAGAAGGTACGCTATCCCAGAGCCAGGCACTATCTGGCATATTTCCAGGCATATTCAAATACATATGGCCCTTTGGAGCGGCTGAAGGCTATGTATGAGGAGGTTTTGAGCCACCCCGAGGTGGTGGGTATCGTGATAGGCACCCGGCCGGACTGTGTTGATGAGGAGAAACTTGATTATCTGGCGGACCTTGCCGGCGGACGTAGATTGAATGGTTGGCATCGGTCGCTCCGACAAGCTCAGCGGCCAAAAATTCAGGCCGAGACTCTGAACAATCCGGTCGCAGAGCCTGTCGAAGCACCTGAAACCACCCTCTCCGCCCCCATTGTGGTGGTTGAGTACGGTATCGAATCCTGCCATGACAACACCCTTCGCCACATCAACCGCGGCCACGACTTCGCCTGCGCGCGCAAAGCCGTGGAAATGACTGCCGAAAGAGGCATCGACACCGGGGCGCACTTCATCCTTGGCCTTCCCGGCGAGACCCGTGACATGCTCCTTGAGCAATGCGGCCTCATCTCTTCCCTCCCGCTGCGCTCCGTCAAATTCCACCAGCTTCAAATCGTAAAAGGCACAGCGATGGAAAAGGAATATGCCGCCGACCCTTCCGCCTTCTACCGCCCCGGACTCAATGAATATCTTGACTTTGTGATCGACATCCTCGAACGTCTGCGTCCCGGCCTCTATATCGAACGGGTCGCCGGCGAGGTCCCTCCGCGTTTCGTGAACGACACCCCTTGGGGGCTTGTCCGCAACTTCGAGATCCTCCGTCTTCTGGACAAACGTCTTGAGGAACGCGACACCTGGCAGGGACGGCTGTGTTCAAGTCTTGATTGATCTGGCAGTATGGCTTCTGCTTGCCTGAAGTATGGGTGTTGGACCGAAGCGGTTTTTGAGACTATAAAAACAGAACGGTGCTTCCACCGCGCCAACTATTGCGTGAAAATTCTTATATTTGTCAAATTTATTTGATTACAATGGCGAAGTTTGTAAACCGAGAGATTCCTGAAGGCCTCACCTTCGATGACGTTTTGCTGGTTCCGGCACATTCCGATGTACTTCCTCGTGACGTTGACGTCACCACAAATTTCACGACCGACATCAAGCTCCATACCCCGATAGTGTCGGCGGCGATGGACACTGTCACAGAAGCCGATCTTGCCATAGCGATGGCGAGAGCCGGTGGTATCGGCGTGATCCACAAGAACATGACCATCGAGAAGCAGTGCGAGCAGGTTCGTCATGTGAAGCGTGCGGAGAACGGAATGATCTACGACCCTGTGACAATCAGTCCTGACGCTACCGTGGGCGACGCTTTGGCTATGATGAAGAAGCATCACATCGGCGGCATTCCGGTTGTGGATCCCAATGGATTCCTTATCGGTATCGTCACAAACCGTGACCTCCGTTTTCAGGAGGATATGCAACTGCCTATCTCCCAGGTCATGACGAGGGATGACCTGGTGACCGCTCCTAAGGGCATCACTTTGGCCGACGCCACGAAGATTCTTCAGCGCAGCAAAGTCGAGAAACTTCCGGTGGTGGATCATGACGGCAAACTCGTGGGCCTGATCACCTACAAGGATTTGATGAAGATCAAAGACAACCCTATCGCCTCAAAGGACAGCAAGGGCCGCCTTCTCGTCGCGGCGGCCGCCGGTATCAAGTCTGACACGCTCGACAGGATTGGAATGCTTATCGATGCCGGAGCTGATGCCGTTGTCCTTGACACGGCCCACGGTCACTCCGAAGGTGTCCTCAAAATGATCAAGAAGGCTTGTGACGCCTACAAGGATTTCCAGATCATCGCCGGAAATGTGGCTACAGCAGCAGGCGCCAAGGCTCTCGCCGAGGCCGGAGTTAAAGCCGTGAAGGTCGGAATAGGACCTGGCTCGATCTGCACCACGAGAATCATCGCCGGAATCGGCGTTCCGCAACTTACTGCCGTCATGGAGGCCGCCGAGGCCCTCAAGGGGACGGGCGTGCCTGTGATCGCTGACGGCGGCATAAGATATTCAGGAGACATTGTCAAGGCTCTTGCGGCTGGCGCCAGCACCATCATGGCCGGCTCGCTGCTTGCCGGAACCGAGGAATCCCCTGGCGAGACCATCATCATGAACGGCCGCCGCTTCAAGTCATACCGCGGAATGGGCTCACTCGAAGCGATGGAGCAAGGATCCAAAGACAGATACTTCCAGGACATGGAGTCCGACATCAAAAAACTTGTTCCAGAGGGAATCGTGGCCCAGGTACCTTACAAGGGAACTGTCTCCGAGGTCGTTTACCAACTCGTAGGTGGACTCAGGGCCGGTATGGGCTATTGCGGCGCCCACACGGTCGTGGAACTCCGGAACGCTCAGTTCGTACGCATTACAAACGCCGGTTTCCTTGAGAGCCATCCTCACGATGTCACCATCACCAAGGAAGCACCTAACTACTCACGCTGATCACTGATGGGTAAGAGGTTAGGTATATTCATGACGGCCTTGGCCATTGCCGTTCTGCCGTCCTGCAAGGCAATCTCCTCTCTGATTCATGACGGGGAGGTGGTTGCCAGATTGGGTAGCCACAAACTCTACCGCTCCGAATTGGACGATGTCATTCCGAATGGAACCTCTCCGGAGGACAGTGTGAACCTTGCCAACCTCTACATCAACTCCTGGGTGAGGGACAAAGCCTTCCTCGACATCGCCCAACAGCGCCTGTCCAAGGAGGAGAAGGATGTCTCAAAGGAACTTGAGGCCTACCGCCAGTCGCTCCTGCGCTACCGCTACGAACAGCGCTATGTCAACGAACGGCTCGACACCACCGTCTCCACGAAGCAGATTGAGGAATATTACGACTCCCATCAGGAGTCTTTCAAACTTGAACGTCCGATTCTGAAGGCTCGCTTCCTGAATATAGCCAAGACATCACCTAATCTGCCCAAGATTAAGAAATTGATGTCCTCTGACAAGGTTGAGGACGTGATCGCCGCCGACAGTGTGGCGTTCAATTCGGCCCGGCGTTACCACGATTATTCCAACGAGTGGCTGGATGCCGTGAAACTCGCCGCTGAATTCGGCGTGGATTATGTACAGATGCTTTCCAGACGTTCCGGACAGTTCATTGAGATGCCTGATGGCGAGGATAATGTCTCCATCGCGTTTATCGTGGACTATCGTAAGGCCGGCGAAATCGCTCCGGTGGATTATTGTCAGGACAGGATTCGTGACATAATCATCAGCGGCAGGAAGCATGAACTTCTGACAGGTTTGGAACAGGACTTGATAGAAGACGCCAAGGTCAAGGAAAATTTTGAAATATATTCGAAATGATAAAGAAAACAGCAATCACCATCTTCGCCCTCGCAGCGACCTGCGCGATGGCTTCTGCTCAGAAATATAAATATATAGACAAGACCATAGCTGTCGTCGGCAATGAGGCGGTTATGATTTCCGACATTGAAGGAGCGGTCAAGGATCGAAGTGCTCAAGGACTGTCTTCGGACAAGAATGTCCGCTGTGAGGTTCTGGAGTCGATTTTGGAGTCGAAGATATTCCTTATGCAGGCGAGGGTCGACTCACTCACGGTCAATCAGGACATGGTTGAGAGCAGCCTTTCCCAGCAGGCGGACAGGAT
Source organism: Bacteroidales bacterium UBA1077 (assembly GCA_002314195.1). Classification (GTDB taxonomy): domain Bacteria; phylum Bacteroidota; class Bacteroidia; order Bacteroidales; family UBA932; genus Cryptobacteroides. The sequence goes on from DCCQ01000081.1 coordinate 14,013, forward strand.
GCTTACTTACCTCGGCGGCGAGGACAAGGTTGAGGAATATTTCGGCAAGCCTTTGTACCGCCTCCGTCAGGAGTGGCGCAGGCAGTACGAAGACATGAGCCTCACCCAGCAGGAGCAGCAGGAAATCATGAAGAAGATTCCTGAGATGACTCCTTACGATGTCAAGGAATATCTTGACACGGTCGATGCCAAGAATCTTCCTATCGTGCCTATCAAGTACCAGCTCAGCCAGATTTGTCTTTATCCGGACCGTGAGGCCGCCAACATGGCCGTGCGCGAGAAATTGCTGGAACTCCGCGAGAGGATCATCAACGGCGAGAAGTTTTCGACCCTGGCCCGAATATATTCGGAGGATCCCGGCAGCGCGCGTAAGGGCGGCGAACTCGGCATGGCTTCGAAATCAATCTTCTGGCCGGTGTTCTCTGATGCTGCCATGGCTTTGAAGCCGGGCGTCATCTCGCAGATTGTCGAGACCCCGGACGGATTCCATATAATTGAAGTCATCGAAAAGAAAGGCGACATGTTCAATGCCCGCCACATCCTGATGAAGCCCAAGTACACCGACGAGGACAGGGAAAAGGCTTTCAAGACACTGGACAGTCTCCGTACCGAGATAAACAACAATGCCGTGACCTTCCAGATGGCGGCCAAATTCTACTCACAGGATCCCGCCACCAAGACAAACGGTGGCCAGATGTCCGATCCTAACACTGGCTCTTCCTATTTTGAGATTGACCAGCTTAAGCCGGAAGACTATGTGGCAATCAAGGATTTGAAGGAAGGCGAGATTTCCGCCCCGGTTGAATCCACGGACAATGACGGCCGTCAGGATCAGGTCAAGGACTATGTTGTCGGCAAGACCCTCTACAAGATAATTCGTGTGGACAAGATCATTCCAGCCCACACCGCATCTTTCGATGAAGATTTCAGCCAGCTTCAGGAGCAGGTCCGTCAGGACAAGCAGATGAAGGCCATTGATGATTTTCTGGCCGGAAAGATCAAGGAAACCCACATCATCATCGACCCTATGTTCCAAGACTGCGAGTTCCGCCGTCCTGGCTGGGCTTCAAAGTTCTCTCAAGAGTAATGCTTGCAAGGCGCCTGGCATATTCATTACTCCTTCTGTTGCTGTCATTCAGCCTTTCCGCCCAGAACACGGAGCGGAAAGACAGCCTTGTGCGTCTGCTCGGCTGCGATGAACTTCAGCAGGTTGAGGAATATGGCGTCAATTATAGAAAGGCGCTTGGCCATGCCAGATTCGAGCATAACTCGACCCTGCTGGTCTGCGACACGGCGCTGTGGAATGTCAACATGAACGTTATCAACGCTTTCGGCAACGTTCAGATCATCCAGAACAACACCGTGCTCAGCAGCGAGAGCCTTGATTATCTGATAGATGAGAATCTGGCCCGGTTCAGGGGAGCGTTGGTTCAGTTGCGTGACAAGGACGGGAACACGCTGCGCACAACTGATTTGGACTATAACACCAAGGACAGTGTGGCCGTGTTCAGGAACGGTGGAGCCTTGCGTGACAAGGATGGACAGGTCATCGAGAGTGATGACGGACACTACTACTCCAAACTCAAGACATTCAGTTTCACGAAAAATGTCAACATGTACACTGACTCCATATTCGTAAAGACTGATGATCTGGACTACAACACAGGTACCAACATCGCCATTTTTGGGACGGGCACCAGTGCATGGAGAGACAATAATATGCTGTCATCGCAGGCAGGAGTCTATGATCGGAATCAGGAAAAATTCACATTCACCAAGAACGTGCATATCCTGACCGAAAGTCAGGAGGCTTGGGCTGACACCTTGCTGTACTACAGGGGACCGAACAATGTCGAAATGTTCGGCCATGTCGAATTGCTTGACACCACGCGCAATGTGGCTGCTGTGGCTGGTTACATGCAGTACATAGATTCGCTGTCTTTCATAAAACTGACCCGCGAGCCGGCTGTGATTGCGATCAGCGAGCAAGGAGAGAAACGCGACACAGCCTTCATCGGCGCGGACACATTGATTCTAAGAACCATTCCTAAATGCGATGTGGCTAAATATGAGATAGATGCATCGTTGACTCGTTTGAAGGAAATCAATGTGGATCCGGTCACAGAGTATCGCCGTAAAGCCGCCGAGGCAGCCAAGGCCGCGGAGGAAGAGGCCCGCAAAAAACTTGAGGAAGAAGATCCGAACGCGGCGATGGCATCCGACAAAGGCGCTTCGTCTACGGCGAAGCCGGTAGGGAATCAGACGGGTGGAGCAATTGGCAAGCCTATGGGGAGCCGCCGTCAAAGCCTTCCTGCCCCATGGGATGATTTTTATGAATATGCCCCACCGCTATTCCAGTATCCAGACACCTTGAAAACCACGTCCGATTCGTTGCGTTCTCCAATCGACAGTCTGGCCGCAAAGTCTACTCACGCCGCTGGGACTGTCGAAGTGACGCGGGATTATCTTCTGACCAACAATCCGATTTTCCAAAGAGACTCCCTAGCCGCCCCGATGGATTCCATGTCCACGCCGAAAGATTCATTGAACGCCCAGGCAGACTCTTTGGCTCTGGCCCCCAAGGATTCCACAAAGATAAACTTCATTTACGGCATCAATAATGTCAAGGTTTTCCGCAGCGACATGCAGGTGGCATGTGACTCTCTGGCCTACTCGGATCTTGATTCTTTGATCAGACTCTACAAGAGCCCTATTGTTTGGAACGAGATAAAACGCCAGTACACCGCCGACAGCATAACCGTCATTGTCAAGAACCAGTCCATCGATCGTGCCAGCCTGATGTCCAATGCTTTCATCATTGTGCAGGAGGACAGTATTTCCTACGACCAGATCAGAGGAGCGGAAATGATGGCCTACTTTGACAGCACTGGCACTTTGAAGCGCTTTGATTCTATGGGTGGCGCTTCAGGGGTGTTCTTCATTGAAGAGAACGGAACCCTTGCCACTGTCAACAAGTTTGAGTCAAAAATGCTGACCGCGACATTGAAGGACGGGAATATTCAGGATTTGAACTACTTTGATGCCGTGAAGACCGATGCCTATCCGGTGGTCCAGATGAAAAAGGATGAGAAGATCCTCAAAGGATTTGACTGGGAACCGGACAAGCGGCCAAAAGGTCCGGAAGACATCACATCATTCAAGCCGAGAAAGTCGCAGAGAAAGGTTTACGAGAATGTCCCGAGGGCTGAATTTGCCCAGACTGACATCTATTTCCCAGGCTATATGAACAGTGTCTATAAGATGCTGGCCCGTCAGGATTCCTTGAAGCGCGCCCGCAACGCCGAGCGCAGGAGACTTGAAGCGGAGAGAGAGGCTGAGGCAGCCGCTCTTGCCGACAGCCTTGCCGCCGCAGCGGCTGACAGCCTTTCGTTGAAGGATAGCCTCGCTCGGACCGATAGTCTGGCATTGAAGGATAGTCTCGGTGTTGGCCGTGATTCCTTGTCCGTGCAGAATGACAGTCTTGCTTTGAGGGACAACCTGACTGTTTCTGATTCATTGGCTGTCGGCAAGGCGGATTCTTTGGCTAACGATCCTTCTTCTCTAAAGAAAGCGGAGCATGAACGCAAGAAGGCCGAGAGGGAAAAGGCTCGTCAGGACCGGATAGCCGCCAAGGAAGCCAGATGGGCAGAACTTGACGCTCGTGACGCGGCCAAGGCGAAGGCCAAAGAGGAAAAGGCATTGAAGAAGAAACGCAAGAAGACTCTCAAGACTTTGAAGGCGATGGAGAAACGCCGTCAGAAAGAAGAACAGATTCTGGAACGCTACAAGGCACGATTCGAAAAACAGAAAGCCAAGAAAGAAGCCAAGGCAGCCGGAAAAACCGGTCACTGAGCCTGCCGAATCTCAAAGTCAAATAATAAGGACTGACCACTTGGCCAGTCCTTTCGTATTATCCTTTATGGATTTCTCCTTAGAGAAGTTTCTTCTTGAGAGCGTCGATCATGTCCACCGTCATCGTCTCCAGATCGTAAGACGGGGTCCATCCCCATTCCTCGCGGGCACAGGAATCATCCATCTTGTCCGGCCATGAATCAGCGATCGCCTGGCGCACAGGGTCAACCTCGTAGCGCATCTTGAATCCCGGAATATGTTCCTCTATCTTTTTGCGCAGAATCTCAGGATCAAAACTCATAGAAGCGATGTTGAATGAGTTGCGGTGTTTCAGCTTGGAAGGATCCGCGTTCATGATGTCCACTGCCGCTTTCAGAGCATCCGGCATGTACATCATGTCCATATAGGTCCCGGCCGCGATAGGGCAGACAAACTCTTCACCCTTGACCGCCGCATAGTAGATCTCCACGGCGTAGTCTGTTGTGCCGCCTCCCGGAAGTGTCACGTTGGAGATAAGCCCAGGGAATCTCACCGAACGGGTGTCAACTCCGTACTTGGTATGATAGTAGTCACTCAGCAACTCGGTAGCCACCTTGGTCACACCGTACATCGAGCGTGGTCTCTGGATAGTGTCCTGAGGGGTATTCTGGTGCGGAGTCTCCGGACCGAACGATCCGATTGAAGACGGCGTGAACACAGCGACATTGTTCTCCCGGGCGATCTCAAGGATATTCATGAGTCCGTCTATCTGGATGTGCCATGCCAGCTGAGGCTTTCTTTCCGCCACGGCGGAGAGCAGCGCGGCCAGATTGTAGATCGTGTCGATGTTGTACTTCTTGACGATGCCCAGAAGCTGCTCCCCGTTGCAGACATCAGCCTCCTCGGCAGGGCCGCTTTCAAGCAGGATGCCCTTTGGCTCGGCGCCTTTGATGTAGCCGGCGACGACATTGCCTTCCGGGTACATATTCCTGATTTTCATTGTCAACTCGGAACCAATCTGTCCGGTCGAACCTATCACAAGTACATTTTTCATTGCTCTTCGCTTGTTTATTGCTAAATTAGCAAGTGCAAATTTACACTATTTTCTGACAAGAGACCATTATAATATTAAAATCTTAGCGTTTTTGTCAAATTTTAATATATTTGTCAGTGCGAAATCGAAACGTTTTATAAAATTATCAGATATGTACGGAAAATTCCAGGAACATCTAAAGGCAGAGCTTGCATCCATCAAGGAAGCCGGACTCTACAAGAACGAGAGAAACATCGCCTCGGCCCAGTCCGCCGAGATCACTCTTCAAGATGGCAGCAAGGCTCTTAACTTCTGCGCCAACAACTATTTAGGCTTGGCAGATTCCCCGAGGCTCATCGAGGCTGCTAAGAAGGCTATGGACGAGAGAGGATTCGGAATGTCCTCTGTCCGTTTCATCTGCGGAACCCAGGACCTTCACAAAGAGCTTGAGGCAGCAATCTCGGACTTCTTCCACACGGAAGACACGATCCTTTACGCCTCTTGTTTCGATGCTAATGGAGGAGTTTTCGAACCGCTTCTGACGGCAGATGACGCCATCATCTCTGACTCCTTGAACCATGCGTCCATCATTGACGGCGTACGCCTCTGCAAGGCTGTCCGTTACCGTTACGCCAACGCTGACATGGCCGATCTTGAGCGCTGCCTCCAGGAGGCTCAGGCCCAGAGGTTCCGCATCATCTGCACCGATGGAGTCTTTTCGATGGACGGCAATGTCGCTCCGATGGACAAGATCTGCGAATTGGCCGAGAAATATGACGCCCTCGTGATGGTGGACGAAAGCCACTCTGCCGGAGTAGTCGGCAAGACAGGCCATGGTGTCGCCGAACAGTTCGATTGCTACGGCCGCATCGACATATTCACAGGTACTCTCGGAAAGGCCTTCGGCGGCACCGTCGGCGGTTTCACCACAGGCCGCAAGGAGATCATCGACATGCTCCGCCAGCGCTCCCGTCCTTACCTCTTCTCAAACTCACTGCCGCCGATGATAGTCGCAGCTGGCATCGAGATGTTCAAGATGCTCAAGGAAAGCAACGAACTCCACGACCGTCAGCAGGAGAACGTGAACTACTTCCGTGACAAGATGCAGGCCGCCGGATTCGACATCAAGCCGACCCAGAGCGCCATCTGCGCCGTGATGCTCTACGATGCGCCTCTTTCCCAGAAGTTCGCCGCCAAAATGGCCGAGGAGGGAATATTCGTGACCGGCTTCTACTACCCTGTGGTTCCTAAGGGCCAGGCGCGCATCCGCGTCCAGCTCTCCGCCGCCCACAAGCGCGAGCACCTTGACAAAGCCATCGCCGCCTTCATCAAAGTCGGCAAGGAGCTCGGCGTCATCAAGTAATCGATTTTTTATATAGTAATACTATCAAGAACGAAAAGGCAGTTGCCATAAGGTGACTTTGGCTCCCGAAGAGGGAGGTCGTGAGCGAAAAATGAAGGTCCGTGGACCTTCATAGTGAACAGCACGAAGTGAGGAGGATCACCGTTGGCAACTGCCTTTTCGTTTTATCTATAATAATCTACTCCGCGTAAAGCGAGATGATGTTGAGGATGACCTGCGAGGCCTTCTCTATGCTCTGAAGCGGCACGAACTCCATCTTGCCGTGGAAGTTCAGACCGCCGGCGAATATGTTCGGACAAGGCAATCCCTTGAAACTCAGATTGGCCCCGTCGGTGCCTCCACGGATCGGCTGGATCTTCGGCTTGATTCCGGCCATCTCCATCGCCTTCATAGCCTTCTCCACCACGTGATAGTGCGGCTCCACCTGCTCGCGCATATTGTAGTACTGATCCTTGATGGCAGCAGTTGCCGTGCCTTCGCCGTACTTCACATTGATGAAGTCCACGCATTTCTGCATGATGGCCTTTTTGTTCTCGAACTCGGAACGGTCATGGTCACGGATGATGTACGTGACATCAGCCTCCTCCACAGAGCCGTTGATGCCCACGACATGGAAGAAACCCTCATAGCCTTCGGTGTATTCCGGCCTCTGCTGAACCGGCAGCAACCCGTTCATCTCCATGGCGATAAGAATCGCGTTTTTCATCTTGCCTTTCGCATAGCCCGGGTGCACGTTGCGACCCTGGATGTGGATCTTAGCCGAAGCCGCATTGAAATTCTCGAACTCCAACTCGCCGATCTCTCCTCCGTCCATCGTGTAGGCATATTCGGCCCCGAACTTCTTTACATCGAACTTCACCACGCCGCGTCCGATCTCCTCGTCCGGAGTGAACCCGATCTTGATCTCGCCGTGCTTGAACTCCGGATGCTCGACGATGTACTGCACCGCATCCATGATCTCGGCCACACCAGCCTTGTCGTCCGCACCCAGAAGGGTGGTTCCATCGGTGGTGATGAGCGTCTGCCCCACATAATGAAGCATTTCCGGGAATTCCGAAGGCTTCAACGCCAATCCCGGCACCCCTTTTAAAGGAATATCCCCACCATCATATTCATTGATGATCTGAGGCTTGATGTCCGCCCCCGAAGCGTCAGGAGCCGTGTCCACGTGGGCGATGAAGCCGATCGCCGGCACTTTCGCCTCGATGTTCGAAGGGATCGACCCCATCACGTAACCATATTCATCAAGAGTGGTTTCCACTCCGAGCGCCTGAAGCTCATCGCGCAGCATCCGGAGCAGATTCAGCTCCTTCTCCGCCGATGGCTGGCTTTCAGATTCCTCGTTCGACTGAGTGTCAACGCTGACGTACCTCAGGAACCTGTCCAAAATTTTTTCCATTGATCTTGTTATTTTTGGTCGCTGAGCTTGTGGTTCGACAAGGCTCACCAATCATCGAAGCGCCCGAAAAGTAAACCTGACGAAAGTCACTTCGGCAAGCTCAGTGACCGATTGTTATTCCTTAGCCTTCAAAGACGCGATCACCGTGTAAGCAATGATTCCGATGAACGGAATGATCGCGATCGCCTCACCGTACTGAGCGTTCCAGCCGGCCATGAACCAATCCACGTTGAAGAACTTCAACAGCGCGCTCACAACTCCCATCAAAGCACCACCGGCTATGAATCCGGATGCGATCAGCGTACCCTTGTTCAGACGAGCCTCGTTCAGAGCCTTGTCCTTGGAACGTGTGCTGACGTACCATGAAATCGCACCACCGACCAGCAGCGGCAGGTTAAGATCGATCGGAATGAACATTCCAAGCGCGAACGCCAAAGCCGGTATCTTGAAGAAAGTCAGTACGATGGCCAGCACCGCACCGATTCCGTACAGCAGCCACGGAGCACCGCCACCGTTCATCATAGGCTGGATCACAGCAGCCATCGCATTCGCCTGAGGAGCCACAAGTGCCTGGTCTCCGACGAATCCGTAGGTCTTGTTCAGCACGAGCATCACTCCGCAGACCGTCGCTGCTGCCATGGCCACACCCACGAACTTCCAACCTTCCTGCTTCTTCGGAGTGCTGCCGATCCAGTAGCCGATCTTCAGGTCAGTTATGAACGATCCCGCAACAGAAAGCGCAGTGCAGACAACACCACCTATGATCAAGGCCGCTGCCATTCCGGCATTACCCTTAAGTCCAACAGCCACAAGGATAAGCGCAGCGATGATCAGCGTCATCAACGTCATTCCGCTCACCGGGTTGGTCCCCACAATGGCGATGGCGTTGGCTGCCACAGTCGTGAACAGGAACGAGATCACAGCCACAATCAATAGTCCCACAATCGCCTGCCAGATGTTGTTCACCACTCCACCGAAAGCGAAGAAAGCGAACACCGCCAAAAGCGTCAGCACAATTCCGAACACGATGGTCTTCATAGGAATATCCTCCTGTGTCCTTTCGGTGCTCTCCGCCTTGCCGCCTTTCTTACCGAACTCACCGACAGCCAGACCGACAGCCGACTTGATCACGCCGAACGACTTGATGATGCCGATGATGCCCGCTGTCGCGATTCCACCGATTCCTATGTGCCTTGCATAATCCTTGAATATCTGGTCGGGACTCATCTCTCCGATGGTCATGGTCACTCCGGTGCCCATCAGGTCAATCACCTGGCCACCCCAGATAAGGTTCATCAGCGGGATGATCACCAGCCACACAAGAAAACTTCCGCAGCAGATGATGAAGGCATATTTCAGACCGACGATGTAGCCAAGACCCAGCACTGCCGCTCCGGTGTTCAATTTCAGCACGACCTTGGCCTTGTCAGCGATTGTCTGCCCGAATCCCAGCACGGTTGTGCTCACCGTGTCTGCCCACGCTCCGAACGTGCTGACAATAAAGTCGTAAAGACCTCCGATTAGGCCGCTGACAAGAAGCGTTCCCGCTCCCTTGCCACCTCCTTCGCCGCTCACAAGGATCTGTGTGGTTGCCGTTGCCTCCGGGAAAGGATATTTCCCATGCATCTCCTTTACGAAATATTTCCGGAAAGGAATGAGGAACAATATTCCCAAAACACCGCCAAGCAGCGATGAAAGGAACATCTGCATGAAATTGACATCTACACCAAGAATATAGATGGCCGGGAGTGTGAATATCGCACCTGCCACCACGGCTCCGGAGCAGCCTCCGATGGACTGGATGATGACGTTCTGTCCAAGTCCTTCCTTCTTTCCAAGGGCGCTCGTAAGACCCACCGCTATGATAGCGATCGGGATCGCCGCCTCGAACACCTGCCCCACACGCAGCCCCAGATAGGCCGCCGCCGCAGAGAATATGACCACCATCAGCAAACCAAGTGTTACTGAATATGGAGTCACCTCCGCCCATTTCCTTTCCGCCCCCAACAGCGGCTTGTACTCCTCGCCCGGCGCAAGCTCCCTCTGAGCGTTCTCCGGCAATGCGTTTCTTTTTTCTTCCATTGATCTTTATTCTGTTCTTTGTTTTTGTCCTTTTTGTCCTTTTGTCCACCGCCCACCAGCTTATCTTCTCGGTCGCTGAGCTTGTCGAAGCGCCTGTCGAAGCGCCGACCCACCGCCCACAAAAAACAAATATACTATATTAAGGTGAAAATCCCCATACCAGAAAAATTTTTATGAAAAAATGTCAAAAAAAATTTGGAGGTAAAGAAAAAGTCCGTATCTTTGCAGCCCGTTTCGGAAGAAGCGGTACAAAAACAAGTTCATTGACAATACTGAGAGATTACAACGAGGTAAGTGTAAAAAGTAGATTAGCCGAGTATAGATATATATAGGTTAAAGAAACAATTTCACAACAACGAAAGATTCACAGAGAAAGAGAAGTCAGAGCGCACGGAGGATGCCTTGGCTTCGGCAGGCGAAGAAGGACGCGGTAAGCTGCGAAAATGTCCGGGGATTTGCAAACAGGAGTTGATCCGGACGTGTCCGAATGGGGCAACCCGCACGGCTGAAGGCCGTGCACCGATGCAAGTCGGGGCGAACCCGGGGAACTGAAACATCTTAGTACCCGGAGGAGGAGAAAGAAAGAGTCGATTCCCTTAGTAGTGGCGATCGAAGAGGGAAGAGCCTAAACCGGTCCGTTCGAGGACGGTCCGGGGTTGTAGGACCGGCGACATTGACATCCGCACAAACCGGAACATTCTGGAAAGTGTGGGCGCAGAGGGTGACACCCCCGTACGGGCAACGTGCGGATGTCACAGCCGGCACCTGAGTAGGGCGGGGCACGTGGAATCCTGTCCGAATCAGCGGGGACCATCCCGCAAGGCTAAAGACTGCCGAAGACCGATAGTGTACCAGTACCGTGAGGGAAAGGTGGGAAGCACCCCGGGAAGGGGAGTGAAATAGAACCTGAAACCGTGCGCTTGCAAGCGGTCGGAGCGCCCGAGAGGGCGTGACGGCGTGCCTTTTGCATAATGAGCCTACGAGTTGC
>DCCQ01000038.1 GCA_002314195.1 Bacteroidales bacterium UBA1077
CGCCGCCACTATCTCACAATGAAATGACCATCCGGCATGCCAATGAATATGATCGCATAGAGGCAACGGAATATTTGCACGGCCAGTGGAGCGAAAACAGGCAATATCGCTCCTGTCATGGGCAAAAAAGCATACGACGGCAGCATTTTCTTGACTAAATGCCACCGTCGTTATTTTGAAAAGCTATCGGATCCTGAATCCGCTCTTAGAAGAGGTAAGCGACACCAACGCTGAGCTGGCTTCTGTGACGGGTAGCGTCACCGTCCCCAGAATAGCGGTTGACGAGACCATAGTCATAGCCAATGTTGAAGCGAACCATATCGAAAAAGTCAACAGCTACTCCACCACCAAGCATGATGTCGAAACGACGGTAGTCCGAATCTTCGTAATTGTTAACCTTGTCACCTTTGCTGACGGTACCTAAGACAGGTATGGTGGCAGAAGCCGTATATTTTGAATTTGAGGCGATACCATAAGCGAGGGTCGGTCCGGCATAGATTCTTCCGACAATGCCGTCAGCAAGGGCAAGACCTGCATTGAACATCACCGGAACTGAAAGGTAATGCTCCGTCACGTCAACCTTGAGGTCCGCCACACCAGCATAACTGTCGGCATCGCTCTTTGTCAGAAGGGAGTAATATACTCCTGGAGCCACATTCAACGCTCCGACAAGATTGATGTTATAATTACCACCGACATAGAAACCACTGAGATTGTTTGTTGTTGTCGTGTTCCCTGACTTCCACTTGTCAGTAGAGTTAGCGAATCCGACACCAATCGAAGGCTGTGCCATAGCCACAGTTCCAAGGAGCATCATGGATGCCGCAAGGATGATTGAAAATACTTTCTTCATAATAATAGAATATTAAATTGTTCAAATTCATGGAAAACCGGAATATTTCTATCCGCCATTCTCTAGGATGGTCTATCCAAATTTCCAAACAGAAGCAAATATATCAAAAATTAATCCATTATTCCAAAATATCACGAGAATGCAACCTTGCAGTCAATTATTTCATCCAAACGACAATTACAAGATGCGGCAAAGCATCTGTTCAATGATCAGGAATCCAAGATTAATTGGTCCCATCATTTGAATAGTTGATCAAGTATAACTGAATGGTTGACAATCCCAGAATGAACTCCTTTAACCAATCCGAACGATGTGACCATAACAATCTGTATCGAATGGGTTTTATTGTGCTGTCTGCAATTTGAGAACACTGACAGTTTATTTCTCAAGTTCAGATTATAGTCCGCAGATATTGAATATGCGCTCTCTGCAAACTTCATCTCACATAGGTAATCTGTACGGGCTGCGTCACATTCCAGAATCAGATCTATCTGCGCGCCCACTCCATTCTCATTTTTCCCATTCCAGCTATAACAACGATCCACAGAATAGACATGGAGCGCTTCTTGTATTTGAGGCAAATGCGCCACACACAGCAACTCAAATGTCTCTCCCGCCCACGAATAGAATTTACCAGTCCTGTTGACAGTATGCCACATTCCCACTTTGCATTGAACTCCATCGACAAAACGCAAGAAGAAAAGAGAGAAGAAATCTATCAGTTGATACACTGCCTCAACTCGCTCCTTGCCATATCGCGGATAATTACGGATCACACCAGATTCAAGAAGATTATCTAAAAGTTTCGAGAAAGTGCCTCCACTGTTCATCCCGATTGTATCTATCAACTCCGCTTGTGTCATGCCATAGAACCTTGTGCCCAAAGCCTTGACAATATCCACATACTTCTCCTTGCTTGAATACAATCCCGCATACACATCCTTGAACTCCTGATGAATACTTTCGTCAGCAAAGAATAAACGATCAATATTATCAGTGAGGCTCAAGTCATTCCTTAATCTGCCCATATAGTATGGAATTCCTCCGAACGCCATATAACTCAGGGCTATTTCGTAGCGCGAGAGATAAAAACCTTCTCTTTTGTAGAACTGTTCACATTCCGCCAACGTAAAAGGAAGAAGCTTGATTTTCTCGGTCAATCGCCCGTGCAGTCCACCATAATCCCTAATCACATTGTCCAGCATCCAACTGGTAGCCGAACCACAGACAATCAATATAATATTCCTTTGGCTATCAGCCCATGAGTTCCAGAAATATCCCAATTCCGAAATCATTTCCGAAGACTGAGGCCCTGCCAACCAAGGCAGTTCATCAATAAACACCACTTTTCTCCTGTTTTTCATTCCTGAAAGCAATGTACGAAGTAAAAGAAAAGCCTCTCGCCAATTGACAGGAGCAGGATTCTTTGGATCAAGTCCAGCGAATATCAGTGAGTCGTAAAAGTGAGACAATTGAAGTTGACGGTAAGACTCATACTCTTTGTCACCATCCTTTATGTATGTGCCCACAGCCGTAAACAGAATTCTATTCTTAAAGAATTCATTCACAAGATATGATTTGCCAACACGTCTCCGCCCATATATTGCAATGAATTCCGACTTACGGGATTTATACAGACGGTCGAGAGTTTCTATCTCTGTTTTTCTTCCAATTATTGGATATGCTGCCATAATATTAATAAGTTATCCACTTGCAAAGATAAATAACATTCAGAGAAACTCAGCGAAACTCAGCAAAAATAGACCATTTTCGCTGAGTTTCGGGAAGCCACCAGCCAGATATCAGCCGACCAAGACAGCGAAAGTGCCAATGACAGGCCGACAGGATTTACCTCTTCAGCAACTTTTTCAATGAATATGTCAGATTCCCCACCGGAAACTGCCACTTCGGAGTCCCGATGTAGGTCTTGTAGTAATATTTCTCGCTCTGGTACTTGAGTTCCCGGATCCGAACCTTGTCATAATATTTCCGTGTCGTCGCCCCGTGCTCATGAACCACGGAGACCTCGGGGTAATAATAGACACCTTTACCGATCTTCCTAAGCCTCTCGGACAGAATCATTTCCTCCGAATATAAAAAAGTGTTCGGATCCATCTCCCCACATGCGAAGTAATCCTCGGCCTTGACCATGAAGAACGACCCGGAAACCCTGTAATGATACCCTTCCTCCGCTGTCTGTGAATATTCCACCCAGAAAGGTTTTGACTTAAACGGGAGCAGATTCCTCCAATAGAGAGCCACATGCCTGTCCCAGAAACTGATGAACGGTTCCGGACTCTGAAGCCGTCCGTCCAGACCGACAACCTTAGGTCCGAGAGCCCCGGCCTCGTCCAAAGACTTCAGTTTGGCCGCCATCCTGTCCACTGTGTCAAGGTCCACCAACCGTATGTCATTGTTGGCGAACAGCAGCACATCCGGAGAGAACTGGTTTCTGGCCACCTCCGCACCCAAATTGTTTCCTCTGGCAAAGCCAAGATTCTCATCGGAAGGCGCCACGAACACGTACTGGTCAGTCCCTTTGAACGCTTCCAGCAGACGGTCACGGCTCAATTCCGTGCTCCCGTTGTCCACTATCACCACGGCATAGTCCGACCTGATCTTCGCAAGTTCCGTCCTCACGAACTCGATCGTCTTCTCCTCACTGTGGTAATTAATTACAACAACGCCTATCATCATCTTGTCAAATTATTGTAAACGCTCATTATCTCACGGCCATATTCCTCTTCCGAATAACGGGCGACAGCATCTTTCTGAGCCTCGCGGACAACGTCAAGAGGCAGAGCCGACGCAAGCATATTCATAAGTTCCGAGCATTCCTCGACGGTGTCGAAGAAAAAGCCGTTCCGCCTGTCGGAGATTATCTCCAGAGTGCCTCCAGACCTTCTGGCGATCACCGGACAGCCATAGAACATCGCCTCGATGGTCACTCGCCCGAGGCCTTCGAACTCAGAACACATCAGATACGCCGTGGCCTTGGACATCAGCGGTTTGATGTCTGGCACATAGCCAACAAACCTCACTTTGTCAGCCACACCAGCACCTTTCGCGACAAGCATCAGTTCGGCCTCCCTTTCCTCTCGGCAGTTCCCGGTAAAGAGCATCGAATATCCTTTTTCTGCCAGACGAGACTTCCCGAATGCCTGAATCGCCGTCTCGGGACGCTTCACGGCACCCATTTCTCCAGCGCAGAACAGAAAATACTTTTCCTTCACCGTGTCAAGGACAACATCACCTTTCGATCTTACTGCATCGGGAAAACAAAACGCGTCCGGACTATCCACAAGGCCAAGATATTCCCGTAAACCGTTGGAAATCAAAATAACGGCATCCGAGCGGCGAATCTCCCTGTTCCACCTTCTAAACCCAAGGAAAGGCCGGGCGTTCAAGCCAAGGTCAAAATATTCACGAATATGCCAGACATGCTTCGCTCCAAGTTTTTCCGCCAGAGCCAGTCCGATGTCGATGACACCCGAATTGCTGTGGACGATGTCCACGTTCCTGCCGGAAAGAGCCTTGCACACATCCTTGGCACACCTGCGGTTGATGAGGGTGTTTGTCACAAGATGAGGAAGAAACCGCACGGTCCTTGTCACCACTCCCCCTTTGTAGGTCAACCGCCTGAACGGATGCACAATGCACTCGTGGCCCCGCGAACGGAAAAAATCAGCCACAGGCCCTTCGGATCTCAACAGGATGATCGGGGAGACATATTCCTTGACAGACCTGATTAGATTGTCAAGCGACCATGACGATCCCCCGACGATGTTATCCTCATGATTCACATACAGAACCGTTATTTTGCCAACTTTTGCCATGATAAAGACTTACGCTACCGACCTGATATTTTCAGCAAATAATATGAAAGAGGGATGGAGTTCCTTATCAGAAACATTTGCAATCTATTATATTTAATATATTTGCATTTCACATACGCCAGTTTCCCCACTCTCGTACTCCTTAAATAAGACAAAGAAACGTCCGGAGTGTGCAAAGCTGATTTAATAAGATTAAGAAGAAGCAAATATTTCAACAAATAATACAAATCTTTTCTCAATAGGTTATTCTCCGAGTCAATATAGTCATTCACCATCTCTATCGACTTCACATAATTGGAGATTCTCTCACGGGAATACGATTTGCTCGCGCTATTCTTCCGTCCTATAACCTGATAGAAAGGAATATCCACAAAAAGCAATTTGTCACAGAAGGCCATACACCTGAAGAAAAAGATAGTGTCCTCACTATTCCTTACGCCTATCGGAAAAGCAAGACTATTGTCAATAACAAAGCTTCTTCCGAACGCGCAGCCACAGACACTGCCTCTGACAAAACCTTTGTTTATCGCCTCGATACAATTCACGGCAGCACCTGTCGCAAACAAGTGTCCCCACTTATACCTCTCTGACATGCCGTTCCCGAATGACCTCATAATGATGACAGGGGCAGTCATCTCACCGGCAACAAACTCCACCAAAGAATACAAAGCATTATCAATAATAGCGTCATCTGGATCCACGAATATAAGATAATCACCTTTGCTCACGGAAATCGCTTTGTTCCGAGCTGATGACACCCCCTTATTTTCCTGCTCAATCAAGTGCAGGTTCTGATGAATTTCCTGATATCCCTTAATGACCGAACCCGAGTTATCAGTCGATCCATCATTCACCGCGATGACTTCGAAAAGAGCCTCGTCAACTCCTTGATTATATATGGAATCAAGACATCTGGAAATATAATCCTCAACATTGAATATTGGTATGATAACGCTTATTTTCATTTTTACCATGACATAGATTCGTTAAGAAAATTAACCGCCTCATGCCTTATCTCAGCCAAGATTCTATTTATCAAGCCATTGTCCAAAGGCAAGTCGATGGAATCCAAATTAGTTCCATCCGAAATCCGGTTCTCCAGCCCTACCCTGTGGAGCAAGGACTCAACACGAAGATTTCGTTTTCCGGGTTCGACCACCGAAATGAATTTTTTTCTGAATATCACAGAGAAAGATGTTCCGTGGAATGATGAGGTAACCACATGAGACGCTCCGGCAAAGTATGAGACAAACTCTTCAGGACCTGCCCACTGCACCATATTCTTATACGGTCGGTACGATGCGTTCTTTGAAAGGATTACGAGCCTGAGTCCTTTGTCTTCAGCGATCGAACGCGCAGCTTTTATCACCAGTTCGTCACACAACATCGGGTAAGCCAAGACATACCCCCCGTCCCAAGACGGGCCGGACAAAGACTCCCATTCCCGCCTGCCAAGCATCAAGGTTGGATCCTGGACACATTTTACCGGAACCGGAGCGACCGGTGATATCAATTCCCTCAAAGACTCCTCCCTGACGCTTATGGCATGGAATCCTGACAGGCATTTGGCCACATATTCCATGTCGGAGAAAGACAGGACATTGGCGCTGGCCGCCCAAGCCACCTTCTTTGCCTTGGTCTGGAAATCCCCCCAGTAAACCCTGTCAAAGCCGCCGGTGATTCTCTCGTTCCATATCTGGTCACTTCCGAAGAGCAGGATGTCGAAATCATCGAAAGGCTCTTTTGAGAGTGCCATACGCTTCTTCATGAAATGTCCGAACCGGCTGTTTCTCACCATCCTGGAGAAGGCTCTGGGCAAAGTCTTCAGCAAGTCCTTTCTGAAGTTCCATGTGGCATAACCATTCTCCACAAACTTGTTGCGATAGTCTACCACCCGGACTTCATGTCCCAATGACCGCATGAACTCCTGCGTGGCGTAAGTCTGCAACATCGCCCCGTAGTTACAAGCGTAATGAAATGTCAGAATCCCTATTTTCATAACTACCAGTCACATCTGATATGATTGCCTTCATTGCACGGGATGATGGCTCCGTTGATCGACTTGGAAACATCGGAAATCAAAAAGGCGACCGTCTCTGCTATCTCCTCAGGCAGCATGACACGTCCTCCGGAAGCCTCCGGACGGTAAAGGTTTCCATTCCTGTCGATTCCTGTCATGTCCGACACTGTAACCCCGGGAGCCACAGCGTTCACTCTGACACCGTCCTTCAATGTTCTGCGCGCAAGTCCCTGAACAAGACTGCATATCGCCGCCTTGGTCAGACCGTAAGGCTGATCATCACAATAAAGCCCCCTTTCGGAGGTGATGAATATTATGCTGCCATCAGTACCTTCCGCCGACTTGAATCTCTCCAAAAATGCCTTGGCAAGAAAATATGGGCCTTTCAGGTTGGTGCCGAACTGGGCGTCAAAACTCTCAAGGGTGACATTGTGGATGGAACCTTCGTGCAATGAGATTCCAGCGTTGTTGACAAGGACATCTATCCTTCCTCCCAATTTCCGTGAGCATTCCTCCATAAAAGAAGGTATATTTTCATAATCAGTCACATCAAACACCGAATACGCACATCCGCCGAGTTCGGCCGAAGCCTTCTCCAAAGTCTCGGACGACCTGCCGGAAATCAACACATCAGCTCCCTCGGCGACACATTTTTTGGCTATGGAGAAGCCCAATCCGCGACCTCCACCGGTAATCAGTATCCTCTTGCCCTTCAATCTCGATGATGGATCCACACAGCCAACCTCAACCTTGACGTCCACTTCAGGCACGCCTTTGAATATGTAGTTGATCGCCCTTGTCAATGTCTTGCCCATAATCACTTTCTCCCGATCAGTTTATTTACCCGCTCTACAGCATCTTTCCCGAACACACTCTTGATAAGATCCTTCGCCTTGTCTTTGGAGTCAGGACGCAAGGCATCGCAAAACATCTCCAAGGCATCGCTCTCATCCTTGCTGTCGGTGAACACTTCCAGCACAACCGGGCGGGAATGGCCAGGTTCAAGGAATCTACCTGACACTTTGGCGAATTCATCCTTACACGACGCGGAAAGATATTCAAAACCAAGACTTCGCACATAGTGAGAAACCAATTCCGGAGATTTATTGCCGTAGTGCCCTCCCGCGGCAATGAAAGCGTCGGCCTCATCTCCCCACATCGATGCCGGATGACTGAAGTTTCTGAATTCCGTCCCTTTCCCGTTATTAATCAACAAAATCCGTATATTCTTTCCTATATGCCTGTTTCCTAATGAGTTCATATCATAGAAGAATGCAAGGTCACCAAAGACCCCGAAATGCAGGATTTCCGGCGAAGCCAAGGACGAACCCAGCAATGATGACAAGCCGCCGTCTATTCCAAAGCCTCCTACATTGGAGAAAACCTTTATTGTGGAATCAGGTCTGAAAAAATTCCAGCTCCTCAAAGAGTTCAATATGCCTAGATGAAGTACGGAGCCGGCTGGAAGTCTATCGGCAAGACTCCGCGCCACCCATAGGTTGGAAAACGGAAGTTCCGGAACCGAAGAGACAACGGTATTATATTCATTTTCGATTCCGGCCACTTTCCCTGACACAGAAGGAGACGTTTCCCTTAAATCTGAATAATGCCTGAAGAAGAATCTTTCCGACATATGGAATACATTGTCCAAACACTTGAACGCATCCTTAAGCTCTCCATCCTTGCTGACCCGCCATACAGACTTTGGTTTCAATGACGCCCAAGTGTAGTAATCCCCTGAGATTTCACCTATGTGAACCAACAGATCCGGCTTGAGCAAAGGCGTATGAATGTACTTTTGTGAAAACACAGCCGCGGATCTTGCCGCGAACCTGCCCGTATAATTTGATGTAAGATCGCAAAAAGCGACCGCGTCATACCTCTCGCAAAAATCTTCCAACGCCTGCGTCTCGTCCTCTTTCCATGGAAGATGCGATCCGACAAACACGCAGACATTCCCTTTCGGGATGTCCGGCAAGGCATCCTCTGTGTCAAAGTAGCCTATGCTCCTGACATGCGGAAGTTCCGTGACAGAGAAATCTGTCGAGATTCTTGTCTCTACATCCAGATGCACCGGACCACCGCCATCAGCCTTGAGAGCGATCAAGGCCTTGTTCACCGTCAAGACACACAGCCGCTCCTCCTCGGAATCATGGATGAAAGGAACTTGGGCTGAGAAAACCGCCACATCATTCTGAATCCGTGACCTGTCTATTATCTGAGGATTCAGGTTGCCTATCTTCGAGCGGCCGGCCATGGACGTGACTGCGAGCACAGGTAATTTCCTATAGTACGCCTCTGTCAGCCCTGGAAGATAGTTTCTGGAAGCAGTCGCACCTGTGCAGGTTATGACGACCGGCTCACCGCTTTCCTCTGCCAGTCCACAGGCCATATAGGCCGCTGACCGTTCATCCGCCGCGGAATACATCTCGAAAAACGGATCGCTTTGAAGGCTGGCCACAAACGTGATATTGGTGGTGCCCGGAGAAGCGATGACCTTTCTTATTCCGTTATGTTTCAGAAGACTTATGAGTATCTGAACGTTTCTCTCAACAGTATAGTGTGTATTCATACCTATAAATTCACTTTGAAAATATTCCGGAGTTTTCTGACTATGAAGATCTTTTCCCCGGCTGTCAGTCCGGTAAGATAAACGGAAACCGCCACGCA
This sequence comes from Bacteroidales bacterium UBA1077, assembly GCA_002314195.1. Classification (GTDB taxonomy): domain Bacteria; phylum Bacteroidota; class Bacteroidia; order Bacteroidales; family UBA932; genus Cryptobacteroides. Next base: position 9,380 of record DCCQ01000038.1, read on the forward strand.
GAGCACACTTGACACACAAACAGCCAGCAATCTCCAGATTGACGGAGGCAGCCCGCACATGAGCAGCAAAGGTACCACGGCCGAAAATATGGTGACAGGAATGATCTTCAAGAACACTTCCTTTGCAAACAACGCTCTAGGCATTCCGATTTGCCTTGTCACAATGAACAACCTGACAAATATCAGGACAAAATAGACAAGAAAATAAATATAAAACGCGGTCTGGGGAGGACATCCGGCCTTGAAAGCGACAAGTGAAAGAGGAAACACCAGAACGCCCACGACAGAGACCCAAATCTGGTAACGAACAACCTTGCCGGTGGCGTTGACCGCAGCCAGAAACGTGTGTCCCAATGTGTTGCACAGCGCGGTTGCCAAAGACAACCTGACAAACACCACTGAATATTCAGGCACGTCCTTCAGCCATATTCTCAAAATGGCGGGTGTCTCCAACATCAGCGGCAGCGCCAGCACAAAAAGCATGAAATATGAATATTTCGCCCCGCGGCAGACAAGATGGTACATATACTCATAGTTCCCGGCGGCGTATGACTTCATGATCTGAGGGTTGATCGCCGTTATGAAGTTCGTGACGAACTTGTTCACAGCCATTTCAACCTTTGACATCACCTCACGCGCAGCGTTGAGCGAAACACCAAAGAATATATTCAAGAGTTGATTGATTCCCTGAGTGTTCAGGATATAAGCTCCGTTGCCCAGAAAACTCCAGCCTGCGAAAGAGACCATCTGGCCGAAAATTGACTTGTTCAACCTGAGTCTGACCCGGCATTCGCCAAAATGACGCTTGCAATAGACCACATATGTGAACCTGACGGCAACCGCTGACAGGAACATCAGAAAAGAGAAATATTTCAGGCGGTCAAAGGAGCAATACGACACAAGCAAGGCCACTGCCAGATTCAAGACTCCTTCAAGGACGCTGATGTAGGCATAGGCCGTCATCCTCTCGTGCGCGATGATGGCCGCGTTGTACGGCACGGACATGAGATTGACGGCAAA
>DCCQ01000069.1 GCA_002314195.1 Bacteroidales bacterium UBA1077
GTTTAATTATTTACGTATGAAATTAACCTTAATGATATCCATAGCAGCCTTGTCTGCGTCATGTTTTGTTTGTGGAGGCTGCTCAAAGGGCAACGAATGGGAACCTCAGTATAAAGTTCAGGAGGGAGTCTACATAAGCGGAAGCGCCACAAAATTCTCCAGCGAGACATCTTACGGCAGACTTTCAGAGTTCGGTGGGGACGGCCTTTCTGACATATCCACCTGGATCAGTTCCGAGGGCGGATTCTCAATCTCGGTTGTGGGCAAGGACAACCAGCCTGTCTCATTCGGCGGCAAACTTGTGGGACATAGGGGATCCTCCGATGTCTGGAGGCTCGGCAAGGGGGCGCAAGCCATGTCCGTAGAGAAGGATGGGTTCTACAGAGTTGTCTACAGCGAAGGAGGTATGCTTTCCGTCATCCCGTACGAGTTCTCGATCACAGCCGGATCAGCTCTCACAGAATCGGGAGAAAAGGAAATACGTTTTATGAATCCCCGGTACGACAATGTGAACCATACTGTGACGTGGCGGAGTTCCAAATCCGCGGTGACTCTTCTGCCAGGAGAATACGTGTTCTGCTACACGCCTGGCGGGTCTCAGAATGTCGCGGTTACGGAGTCTTCCTATGAACCGCTTTCCACCGAACTCACAGGGAAGGTTCAGGACGTGCTTTCAAACTCCTATTCCGAACTTGTTGTGGGTGGCGACACAAAGTTGAGAATCAGCGAGAAAGGTCCTTACGTGATAACGGTATACTACGATGTCAGAGCACGGAGATTCTATGCGGCTGCCAATGCTATTCTCAGGCTTCCGGATCAGTTGGGGGATCACTGCATTTTGCAACAGTACAGCGATGTCAACATTTGGGGATGGGCCGCCGGTTCCTCAAATGTCAGGGTATCAGTCTCCTGGAGCGATGACGAGTATGAGGCCATGGCTGGCGAAGACGGCAGTTGGATGGTTTCGATTAAGACCCAGGAGGGAGGCTATGATCCGCAGACCATAACTGTTTCCGATGACTACGACACAATCACATTACATGATGTCCTCATCGGTGAGGTATGGCTTGCCGGAGGGCAATCCAATATGGAACTTCCTTTGTCTGGTTTTGATTTTGACGGCTCTACCGTTGAAGGTGGGGATGAGGCTCTTCTCTCGGCTTCAGACTGGGCCGGCAAAGTAAGGGAGGTCAAGATCCAGACAGCCGGTGCACTCAAGCCTGTAGGAACGGTTCAGGGAATATGGGAAGAGACCGATTCAGAGACCGCGAAGAAATTCACCGCTGTCGGATGGTACTTTGCGACTAAACTGAATTCCTATTTGGATGTTCCCGTCGGAATCATCTCCTGCAATAGAGGTGGCTCGGCTCTTGAAAGCTGGCTTCCAGAGGATGTTGTACGCGGCTTCCCGGCCAACACCATTCCGTCAGGATCTCCGGAACCGCAGCTTAATCCAGGTGGATGGTACGAGAACAACGCCCCTTATGTCCTTTATAACGGAATGCTCAGCCCGATTAGCAACTACACGGTGAAAGGCTTCCTCTGGTATCAGGGAGAGACCAACGCGTTCCTTCATCAGTACTATGCTGAAAGGCTCTCCGACATGGTAGGACTGTGGCGCGGAATATGGAATGCCGGCGACCTGCCATTCTACGAAGTTGAGTTGACTCCTCATATTTATCAGAAGGAAAACGGCACCATCGGGGCGAGGATCAGGGAAGCCCAACACAAGGCGGAAGAGATGATCGGCAACTGTGGCATAGTCGTGACCAACGATCTGATTTATCCTGACGAGAAAGATGCATGGCATCCAAGACGCAAAAAGGAGGTCGGCGAAAGACTGGCTTCCCTTGCCCTGAACCGTACTTACGGAATCAGCGACTGTCCTTGTGAGGGTCCGGCCTACGGTGGTTTTGAAGTGACCGGTAGCGAAGTGAAGGTGTATTTTGAGAACCTTGAGGATTGCGGAGGGCTTGCCTGCTCATCAGACACCGGACTTACAGGGTTTGAGATTGCGGGAAGCGACAGAAAATTCTATCCTGCGACCGCGGAACTGAGTGACGGATATGTCGTGGTCCGAAGCCGCGATGTGAACGTTCCTGTGGCTGTCCGCTACTGCTTCAGGGATTTTCTTGTCGGGAATCTCACCGGGGGCAACGGATTGCCTGCCGCACCTTTCCGTTCTGACAATTGGGATTGGTAATGCATGATGAATAAGATTATGAATATGAGAATACAGACACTTTTGGCGATTGTCACGCTGACCATTCTATCTTGCACAAGACAGAAGCCTGTCTCCGAACCCCCTGAGGAGAAGCCTTCTCCTGTTATTGACAGGACAGCATTCGCCAAGGGTGCGGACATAAGCTGGTCTACTGAACTCAACAGCAAAGGGTATAAGTTCCACAATGCGCAAGGGCATGAGATGGAATTGACAAGGCTCATGCGTCAAATCGGGATGAATTCAATCAGACTGCGCGTTTGGGTCAACCCTGATAACGGGTGGAACGGAGAGGCAGATGTCATAAACAAGGCTCTCATCGCCGAGAAACTTGGTATGAGAATCATGATAGACTTCTTCTACAGCGACTCGTGGGCGGATCCGTCACATCAGATAATTCCTCATGCCTGGGCCGACTATGACTTGGACAAGATGAAGAAAGCCGTTTATTCGCACACGGAAGAATTGCTTTCCAAGCTCAAGACGGTCGGCGTGCAGGTCGAATGGGTGCAGGTGGGAAACGAGACGACCAACGGAATGCTCTGGCCTATGGGGGAACTTGGCACGATTCCGCCTCCTGAGGGACATGAGGCGTCCTCGAATCCTCGGAATTATGCGGAACTTACAACGTCTGGATATGAGGCTGTAAAGTCTGTTTACCCGGAAGCCAAGGTGATCGTTCAGCTTGACAGGGGGGATGACGCCGTACGCTTTGACAAGGTTTTCGATTGGCTTAAGGAATATGGCGGCAAGTATGATCTGATAGGGATGTCTTTTTATCCTAAATACTCTCCTCCGTTCTCTCAGGAAAGTCCGATAGAATGGAGGGAATCGACGGATGCCTGTCTTGCGAACATAAAGCGTCTCAACGAGAAATACGGGTGCAAGGTCATTGTCTGCGAAACGGGAATGCCTTGTGATGATCCGCAGACAGCATATGAGATGCTCTCATATTTCATTAAGAACACAAAGGCGACAGGTGTGTGCGAAGGCGTTTTCTATTGGGAGCCGGCCGCTGAGAAGAGCAACACCGATTACACGTTGGGAGCATTCGAAAATGGAACTCCTACGGCCGCCCTGGATGCGTTCACGGAAAATTGAACATACTATTGAGACAAGACGATTAACAACATTAAAATTAATTCAAAATGAAAGCAGTAAAAATTCTCATGGCAGCCACGCTGCTGCCGTTGCTCTTTTCTTGTACTGAAAAAGAGAATGAACAACCGGAAATCCCTGACAATGGCGGCAAGGAAATATCCGTAGTCGCCGCGTGTCCGTCCGGAATGGAGAACGGCTTCAAGTGGTCTGTCGACGCCGTTGCCGGTATAGTCCCAAAGGACGGTGAGACCATAGCCTCGTCCGGGCTTTCCGCAGGGCGGATTTCGGAAGACGGCCAGAATGCCAGGTTCACATTCAAGGCGGAAGAAGGTTCATACCAATTCTTTTATCCGTACAATGCCGATTCCCGTCTGAACAAATGCAAATTCACAGTTAAAGGGAACCAACTCCAACCGAAAGTCGGGCAGACCGGAGACATATTATCTCTTATGGGGCAACAGGATATCACCCTAAGCAAAGAGACCGAAGAGTACAACGTGAAGACCAAACTTGTCGGGGCATATCTACGCATCCATGTGTTTGGCATCGACGGTGAGAACGTGAAATCTGTGACTGTCTCTTCTGAGAATGCCAAGATTGCCGGTAGTTTCATATCCGGTAAAGCCGGTGCGATTCTTAATGTCGATGGAACGGAATCGTCCGTCACGGTGACATTGGAGACCCCGTTTTCTGTTAAAAAGGAGAAGAGCGGCTCTGAGGGAATATATGTCGCCGTGCTTCCGGAAAATGAATCAATGAACACCTATAAGGTTGTTACGGACAAGACTTCCTACACCTTGTCATCTACCGCTTCCATAAATTTGACGAACGGCAAGTTCACCGATGTTGAAATAGATCTTGGCAAAGCTTTGCCGGCAGATGTGAAGCTTCCCGAGCATCTCTATCTTATCGGAGACGCGACGGATGCGGGCTGGGATTTGAGCAAAGCGGTGGAAATGAAGCGCGAGGGAGCCGCATATCTGGTCGAGGCGAATCTTTACCGCAAGGGCGAGGGATTCAAGTTTATCACCGAAAAACGGTGGGGTGCGGACGAATACAGGAAGGGTGATGATGCCGGCACTTTCGTGTTGAATGAGCCAAAGGATGAGAAGTTCCAGGTGGAAAAGGATGGCAAATACAAGATCGCCCTGGATTTTCGTACAAGTCAACTGTCTCTCACACTCCTTGAGGAGATAGTCGAAACTCTTCCTGAAATAATGTATTCCAATCCGGAAGGCACCGCGACAACGGATAAGATGAAAAAGGAATCCGATGGGATCTATACCGCGCAAGTTTATGCGGGTTCGGGAGAAGGCAAGAATCTGTTCCGTATTTCCCAAGGGGACAACCACTGGAATTCCGGCAAGAACGAAGTCATAGACTTCCGTGATGCGGAAACGAAAGCCGATGCCCTTACCTATGAACTTTCAGGATTGTCCGCAAACGGGAACAGTGATCCGGCTTGGGTGCTTGACACCAAGTTCGAAGAACGTTACTACGATGTCACACTTGACATGAACTTGGGAAAAATCACCGTGGAGCCTTCCGTGGGAGAATCATTCTGGCTGGTAGGGCAATTTACCGGTTGGTCGAGCCTATGGGAACCTGACAAGAGCATTCAGTGGAAAGCGGACAAGTCATCTGACGGCAACGTGACTTGGAACGTAACAATTCCGGACGGATCACAGGGAATGTTCAAGTTTCATGGAGACAAAGTTGTCACTGCGGTATGGGACAATGCCGCTAACGTGGATTGGATCAAGGGAGAATGGTATCAAGCTCAGGAGGAGGGTGCATTTACCTGGAATTCCGAAACTTACGGGACTACGATGAAAGTTAATTTCGGAAGGTTGGGCAACGAGAGCAACAGTCATGAGTTCACCAAATCGTGGGCGTTGTCCGAACCGGGCGATTTTACCATTGTCTTCAACACTAAAGACTTCACTCTTAAAGTCTCAAAGAAGTAACAGTACTTCTGATCTTTGCATAATGAATTGACATACAATGAACAAATTGAAATTAATCCTCTGCGTGCTGACATTTGGCCTTTCCATAGCCGCTTTTGCGCAGAAGCGGGAGATAGAGATCCTTCCGGGCGAAAAATGGTGGGGAGGAGCCACCGGACTCGGCGAAAGGATGCCGTTCGGCACAATAGGTGTGAACCTGCAACGGCAGAACTTCAATTGCCAGACCACCCCTATGCTTGTCTCGAACAAGGGTCGTTACATCTGGTGCGACGAGCCGTTCAGTTTCACCATCGGAGATGGCAAAATCACTGTGGACGCTGTCAGGGGAGGCGAACTGGAATGTGTCAAGGCGGGAAGCACCTTGAAAGAAGCCTATCTTGCCGCCTCGGCAAAGCATTTGAGACCGGACGGGAAGGTGCCGCCTGAGTTGTTCTTCACCAAACCGCAGTACAACACGTGGATGGAGCTTGTAAAGAACCAGAATCAGCAGGGTGTCCTTAAATACGCCCACGACATCATCGACAACGGTTTTCCTGCCGGCATACTGATAATCGACGATAACTGGCAGAAGGATTACGGGAACTTCGAGTTCCGTCCAGACAGATTTCCGGATCCCAAAGCCATGGTGGACGAACTTCATTCCATGGGATTCAAGGTAATGCTTTGGATATGCCCGTACGTGTCTCCGGACGGTCAGGAATGTGTGGAACTGAAGGAAAAAGGCTACTTGATAAAGAGAAAGGGCAGCCAGATGCCGGCGAACTTGGATTGGTGGAACGGTTCAAGCGCCTGCTATGACCTGAGCAACCCGGAGGCGTACGATTATTTGAGAGATGTGCTCAGGAAAGTGCAGAGGGACTACGGCGTGGACGGCTTTAAGTTCGACGCGGGAGACCCGCAGCCATATGACGAAAATGAAGTTGATGTCTTTGATGGTAAGTCTTATGATGTGGAGCAGACTTACCTGTGGAGCAAACTGGGGTTGGATTTCCCGTACAACGAGTTCCGTGCTTCATGGAGAACGGGCGGACTGCCTTTGGTGCAGCGATTGGGGGACAGGTCATATTCCTGGGACGCGGTGGCGAGCCTTGTGCCATGCATGACAGCCTCCGGCCTGTTGGGTTACGCGTACGTCTGCCCCGACATGATCGGCTGCGGTGAAACGGTTTCCTTAGGAAATATCGGTTCCGGTGACTTCAATCAGGCACTGATCGTCCGCTCCTGCCAGATACATTCCATGATGCCGATGATGCAGTTCTCGCTGGCCCCTTGGAGGATACTCAACAAGGAAAATCTCGAAATATGCGTCAGGTATGCCAAATGGCACGAAGAATTGGGAGAATATATCCTCTCTCAGGCGAGGAACTCCTCTGTCACGGGAGAGCCGATAGTGCGGCTTATGGAATATTCCTTCCCGGGTCAGGGCTTCGAGGAATGCACGGATCAATATATGCTCGGAGAAAAATATCTGGTCGCGCCCGTGATGTCAGCGGAGAACACCCGCGCGGTGAAACTCCCCGAAGGCAAATGGAAGGATGATCAAGGAAAAGTCTACAAAGGTGGGAAGATGTACACCATTGATGTCCCGCTTTCGCGGCTTCCTTGGTTCGTGAAGGTAGGCAAATGACTTCACAAGCCTTGGCGGGGCGCTGACGCTCTTCCACGTAGGCTGAAGTCGTAATAACCACTCCTACAGTTCATGGAAAAACTGTAGGAGTGAAATTATTGAAATGTAATTTGTTGTTATGGATAATATACTTTATTTAGTGAAAAATGAGAAGATTGATTAGTGTGGCGGCATGTCTTGCGCTGGCGTTTTTTTCTGCTGACGGTGCGCTTGCGGCGGAGAAAAAGGTGAAGGCTCCGGTTTATAAGGATGCATCGGCCCCGATTGAGGAGCGTGTCGAGGACTTGCTTTCACGGATGACGTTGGAGGAGAAGATCATGCAACTGAACCAGTACACGCTTGGACTCAATACAGTGGAGAACAATCTCCGCGATATGGTGGGCAAAGTGCCTGCCGAGGCGGGGTCGGTGATTTATTTCTCGGATGACGCCAAGATGAGGAATGCGATGCAGAAACGCTGCATTGAAGAATCTCGGCTCGGGATTCCGATGCTTTTCGGCCACGATGTTATCCATGGATACCGAACGCTGACTCCGATTCCTCTTGCGCAGGCTGCAAGCTGGAACCTCTCCCTTGTGGAAAAGGTGAGTTCTGATGCTGCCCGGGAGGCTTCCGCCTGCGGAGTGGACTGGACGTTCTCACCAATGGTGGATGTGGCCCGTGATCCTCGTTGGGGCAGGGTCATGGAGGGTTATGGGGAGGATGCCTTTCTCACTTCCGAGTTCTGCCGTGCCGCCGTGCGTGGCTATCAGGGCTCTGACTTGTCAGAGAATGGCACGATTGCCGCCTGTCTCAAGCATTTTGTCGGCTATGCCGCCTCGGAGGCCGGACTTGACTATGACTACACGGAAATCTCTGACCAGACCCTCTGGGATACATATATGCCGCCGTACAGGGCCGGTGTCGAAGAGGGCGCGCAGACCGTTATGAGCGCGTTCAACAACATCAGCGGAGTCCCTGCCTCTGCCAACCGCCATACCATGACCGAAATCCTGAAGGAACGTTGGGGATTTGACGGCTTTATCGTTTCTGACTGGGATGCTGTCATTCAGCTTTGCAATCAGGGATATGCCGAGAATGAAAAAGAGGCTGCCGCACTCGCGCTCAATGCGGGACTCGACATGGACATGATGGATAACCTCTATCACAAGCATCTGGCCCAGCTCCTCAAAGAAGGTAAGATCGACATTGCAACTGTCAATGAGAGTGTTCGGCGCATTCTTCGCGTGAAGTTCCGCCTCGGACTTTTTGAACATCCCTACACGGAAGAGCGCCTCGCTGAGGAAATCTATCTCCAGCCTTCCACCCTAGCGAATGCAGAAGAGTTGGCGCAGGAGTCAATCGTGCTCCTCAAGAATAAGGGGGTTCTGCCTCTGAGAAAGACCGGGCGCATCGCGCTCATCGGGCCTCATGCCGAGAGCGGAGTGGAACTGCTCGGCAATTGGCCGGCGCGCGGCAAGGCCTCCGAGGTTATCTCGATTCTTTCCGGGATGAAGTCCGAACTCGGCGCGTCGGCCGAAATAGTCAGCTCAAAGGGCTGCGATTTCGAGACAGCGTCTGAACATGAAATCACCGAAGCGGTTGAGCTTGCCGGAAATTCTGATGTCATCGTCCTCTGCCTCGGCGAGAAGTCCATGTGGAGCGGAGAGAACTGTTCCCGTTCCTCGATTTCCTTGCCTGCCGTCCAGGAGAACCTGCTTACAAGGATAAAGTCAGCCGGGAAGCCTGTAGTCGTCTTAATTGCGAGCGGCCGGCCGGTGGATTTGTCCCGCATTGAGCCTCTTGCCGACGCGCTTGTAGAAATCTGGATGCCCGGAACCACGGCCGGAAATGCCGTTGCCGGAATCCTCAGCGGAAAATACAATCCGTCCGGCCGCCTTCCTATGACATTCCCATACACGACAGGTCAGGTTCCCATTTATTATAACCGCCGCAAAGGTGCGCGTAGAGGCACTCAGGGGCTTTATAAGGACATCACGAGCGAGCCGATGTACTGGTTCGGCTATGGCTTGAGTTACAGCACATTCGAGTACTCACCAGTGACATTGTCTTCCGACATGGTCTCAAAGGACGGCAAGGTCACAGCCTCCGTCACAGTAAGGAATACAAGCGATGTGGACGGTAAGGAGACTGTGCAGTGGTACATCTGTGATCCGGTCTGCTCCATAACCCGTCCGGCCAAGGAGTTGAAGCATTTCGAGAAGGTTCTGCTCAAGGCTGGAGAGTCAAGGACGTTTACTTTTGAGATTGAGCCTTGCAGGGATCTGTCTTTTGTGGACAGAAACGGTGGAAAAATCCTTGAGAGCGGTGAGTATTACATTATAGTAAAAGATAGTAAGGTGACATTGAATGTTGAATAGCGTCTTATTTCAAGATTTGTAACCCCAGAGAATCACCTTGCTGATGAATGGTGTCTGGTGGCGGTACGATGTGAAGGCGAGGGACGGGGCGAGTTTCGTGACTATCAGGTTGTCGAGTTTGCCAGTGGTCACAGAACCGAGGATGTCCGCGACACCCATAGCATAGGCGGAGTTGAGGGTGAGGGCCGTTGCCGCTCTTGATCTTGATCGCGCCTGTCCCTTTGGCGATCATCTTCCGGACGTGGGTCATAGTCAGAAGACTAGGATATGGGACTTTCCCTTTGATATTCAGAGAATTACATGCTACGACCTAATAATCTGTGAGTGGTGGCTAACACGCAGAGTATCGTTTAGATAACAAGCCGCCTTTAGTTGTTATATGCTAAAGGCAACTTATTAAGTCTTTGATTGACAATGGCATGGATGCCACAGTCGCTTCGATGGCCTCAGCGACTGATTTAGGCCGCGAACAGCAAGTTCAGTCCTGAGGCATGGCCACTCGCTTCAGAGCTTCTCAACAACTGCGGTGGCCCGAATCACGAGGGCTACATCGGTTTTCAGGACCATGGAGACGACGTGTGGTTCCGCAACATCCGCGTTAAGGTAATGGATTAAAACTTGTGAGACCATGAAACATTCTGTACTTTCGATAGTTACCGCATCAGTGGCGATTCTTCTCGGATGCTGCGATTTGCTCGCTGGAGAGCCGCTTGTCGGCATCCAGCTCTACTCAGCAAGGGATTTGCTCGATCCCCCTGTGAAATATGCCGCAAACCACGAGACTGTCCTGAAACAGTTCTCCAAGATGGGCTACAACTGCGTTGAGACAGCATCGTACTCAGACGGGAAAATTTATGGACTCACCCCGGAGGAGTTCAAAGCCGACTGCGCCTCCGCTGGCCTTGTGCCGCTTTCCACGCATGTCTCCAGAAACCTCACTGTCGAGGAGTTCGCGGCCGGAAAGCCGAGCGCGGAGACCCTGCACTGGTGGGAAGAGTGCATCAGCGCCCACAAGGCGGCAGGGATGAAGTTCATCGTCACCCCTTGGGTGTACTTCGAGAATTCGGGGAGCAGCGTTCCTAAGACTCTTGCCGAATTGAAGATTTATTGCGACTATCTCAACACTGTCGGGAAGATGGTTTCCGATGCGGGGATGGAGTACGGCTACCACAACCACTCGCATGAGTTCTCTGAGGTCGAGGGCGAGGTTATGTACGACTACATGCTTGCGCACACTAATCCTGAATATGTCTTCTTCGAGATGGACGTCTATTGGACAGTCATCGGCAATTCGAGTCCTGTTGACTACTTCAAGAAATATCCCGGACGTTTCAAACTCCTGCACATCAAGGACGAGAGGGAGATCGGCCAGAGCGGAATGGTCGGATTCGATGCGATCTTCGCCAATGCTAAGACTGCTGGAACCAAAGCCGTGATCATCGAGGTTGAAAGGTACTCCTACCCGGACGATGTCATGCGCAGCATCCGCGAAAGCGCAGCCTACCTTAAGAAATCCGGCTACACCAAAGCTCTGAGATAACACGCCCGTCATTCCGGACGATTGTGACCATGAAAAGATTTTTCTACTCAACAATAGCCAACTCGCCATTCTTCCTCATCGCTGTCTTCTTTGCCGTCTCCGTTTTATC
>DCCQ01000009.1 GCA_002314195.1 Bacteroidales bacterium UBA1077
GGATATTAACTGGAAAATATGCATTGTGTCCGTTGTAGTCTGCATGACGGACGCCGTCCTTCTGCTTAACATGCGGGGACTCCTTAAGGACACAGCAAAGAGTCTTTACCGACCTGTGCGTTACATCAGCGCCCGCGCCGCCCTGGGACTTGCTTTTATGATAATCGCCGTGATGACCGCGGCATTGCTGTTCAAAGGACCTGTCGGAGAGGAACCTCCCCATAAATTCCTGTCCATCGGCAACCTTGTGATAAGTTCGTCCCAAGCCCTGCTTTTCACGATTGCCACTTTGGCCCTCTTCAACTCAAGGCTGGTGAATGTGCCTTTGGTTATCGCCAATTTCGCTCCGATACTGGTATTTGTCCTGGTATATTTCATATTCATAGACCATGAGAGCGTCGGCCAGGTCGTTTGTTTTTGTTTTTTCACGTTCTATGTCATGCAGTTGATCTCGTACACACTCGTGTTTTTTGTCGAGAGGAAGAAATACATCGACACGTTGCGCATGACCTGTACTCGGGATGAATACCTGCAATGCAGAAACAACGGTGTCACAGTGATATTCATAGCCGCGTTGGCTGTCGGGCTTCTGGCTTTGGCATCCTATTTTTTCACCCAGTTCTGGCAGTTGTCGCTTTTTGTCCTTTCCTACACTGTGTTCTATTCGGCGGTGACAGTGTATTTTCTGTTTTATGCCCGTCGTAGTTCGGAGATAGAGAGCATAACGGCTGATGACAGGGACTTTTGAGGATTGAAATTTAAAATTAACGGTATAATGATGGGAAAACTTTTAGGAAAAACGGAATCTGTTGCAGCGGTGTTTCTGTGCCTCGCATTCTTTGCCGCATGTACGGACTATTCCTCAGACATCGATGATGTGCACAAGAGGCTGGATGGGATCGAGGACAACCAGATCGCCTCGATCGACAAGCAGATCAAGGAGATCAACGCCGCCATTCCAAAGCTGGAGAAGGCCGATGCGGATCTGAAAGGGATGTTAGATAACCTTCAGACGACGGCTGATGGGCTTGATGAGTCGATCAAGGCGAACGCGAAAAAAATCTCGGATCTTAAAACCGACCTTGAGAAGGCGGTGGAAAACCTCAAGAACAGCGACAAGGCGGACAAGGAATATGTCCTTGACTCCCTCGGCAAGGCAAAGGCCGCACTGCTTGCATTGCTTGAGTCTGAGAAGACCGAGATGAATGGCAAGCTGACTTCAATCAACAACACTATCTCGGATCTACAGAAGAAGGATGCCGAACTAGAGAAGAAGATCTCTGACCTTAAGGACTACGCTGACAAGGAATTGAAGGGGACAAAGGACTGGCTCTCCGCCACATTTATGACCTTGGATCAATATAACTCAATAGTCGAACAGCTGGGTGGAATCAATGGAGAGATCGGTGGCATCAAGACCTCTATGGCAAACCTTGAGACTCGTCTGACGAAGAAATATTCAGAGGATCTGAAGGCAGCGATGGAAGGAGTGAAGTCCAAGCTTGGCGAGGAGGTTGATGGTCTGAATGACAGAATCGACAAAGAGGTGTCTGACATCACCAAGGCCTACACCGCTGCCATCGCCACTTTCCGTGAGGAGATGGAGAAGTGGTGGAACGAAAGTCTGAAGAAATCCATCAATGACTGCGAGACCTCGATGAAGTCCTGGGTGAACAGCACTTTGGACGGCTACTGGACGATCGCCCAGACAAAGGATTCCCTCAAGGTGCTTAATGATGACATCAAAGGCCTGCTTGAGTCCCAGAAGACTTTCCTGAAAGGCCTTATCGAAGCCAATGCGGCTGACATCAAGACTTTGAATGACAAGTTGAAAGAACTTGATGAGGCGGTAAAGAAAAACTCTGATGACATCAAAGCTGTAGACAAGGCTCTGGAAGAAGCCAAGGAAGAACTCACCAACGCCTACACGGATGCGATTTCCAAGGCGGTATCTGAATTCGAAGGCACTTTCTCAGATGAGATCAAGTCCCGGATATCCTCTGTGAACAATAGTATAGAGGCGAAAAACAAGGCTATAGAGAGTAAGGTGTTGTCTCTTGAGGAGTCTGTCAGCAGCCTGAATGACAAATTGTCTGAATTTTTGAATGCCAGTGTGTCTTTAAGAATCCAGTCGGTGTCATGGTTCCCGACTTCCACGGATGGCAAGGAGATCCTTTACTATGACAAAGGTGATCCGGATTTTCCTGAAAGTGAGAGCTACAAGTACATCAAATACATCAAATTCCGTTTTGATGTTCGTCCTGCAAGTGAAGCGGCCAACATCACGGCGGATCTGCTGTCTGCCCGTCTGCTTTACACAAAGACCAGAGCGGCTGCCAGAGAGGATGTGGAGTTGGACATAACTGATTTCAGTAATGCGTCCGGAGTCATTACCGTTACCATTGATGCATCCAAAGTTTCTAAGGATTTCATTGACGGAAAGATCTCTGCGAGTGTGGCCGTGGCTGTCGGAAATCTCAGCACGGAGTATGTTCCTCTTAAGGCTCAAGCACTTGAGGATCCGGTAATCCGCTATGAGACAATTGACGGAAAGATGCTGCCGGACAGTGAGCTTGAAAAAGTGATATGTTATGGTAGAGTCGGGGGCGGTTATCTGACATTACTGAACAGGACGCACACCTATGGCAGGATTGACTTTACAGGGGAGATTGTCGAACTGGTTGTCAACCTTAGCCGAAGTACTTGGGAAGGTGCCACATTGCAGAAAATAAAAGTGTGCCGGGATGCCGCAGTGCCTAAATCCAGTATTTATGGGGAATTGAGATTTTATAACCAATACAGGCTTGAATTTGCGGATTTGGAAAAGTTGGATGTCTCGAAAATGGATAATCTTATGCGCCTGTTTGAGCAGTGCACTCATTTGACCGATTTGAGAATATCGTCTTGGTGTCCTAAACCTAAGGAAATGTATCGAGCGTTTTATTGCTGCCGTTCTTTAAAGACATTGGACCTTTCGGGATGGGATATGAGCCAGATTGATAGAGTTACTGAGTTGTTCTATAATTGTGCGTCACTTAGAGATGTGTATTTGGATAAGTGGGATCTGACCAATTACAAAGGGGAAGCATATCCCCAAGTATATGAGAGGGATGTTTTCAGTGGTCTTCAGAGCGATAGGCACGATTTAAATATATATGTCAGAAACTGCAATAAAAAGACTGTGAATGCTGTGAAAAGATGGGTCAATAACTCAGTAATAGCCCAAGGCCAACCGCACGAGAGGGTGAATTACATTACCAAATAATACGGAATTTTTAACTTAATGAATATAAACACAATGAATATGAAAAAATATATTGCTGCCCTCTTCTGCGCGATCGCCCTTGTGGCTTCCGGCTGCGCGGATTATGACTCTGACATCAAGAACCTTGAGCAGAGGATCGATGAGATCGAGAGCAACCAGATTAAATCCATCGAATCGCAGATAAAAAACATCAATGAGTCGCTTCCGAAATTGGAGCAGGCTGACAAGGATCTCAAGGGGATGATCACCGCTCTTGAAGGGACTGCGGACGATCTCGCCAAGTCATTGGCCGACAACTCGAAAAACATTTCTGATGTGAAGTCGGAACTTGAGAAAGCCGTGAAAGAGCTTCAGGCGAGCGACAAGAAGAACAAGGAGGAGCTCATCGCCGCGATCAACACCGCCAAGGGAGAGGTCATAGCCAACCTTGAGTCCGCTAAGACCGAGATAGAAGGCAAGCTGGCCACCATAAACAAAACGATCGCGGATCTTCAGAAGAAGGATGCTGAACTTGAGAAGAAGATCTCCGGGCTTAAGGAATATGTTGACAAGGAAATCAAAGGCACCAAGGACTGGGCGACCGCGACATTCGCGACATTGACGCAGTACAAAGGCATTGTGGAGCAGATCGCGGGAATCAACTCGGAGATCAGCGGCCTGAAGAAATCTCTTACAGACCTTGAGACCAGCCTCACGAACAAGTTTACCGAGGATTTGAACAAGGCAGTCAGTGACCTGAATGGCAAGATCGCCGATGAGGTCTCCGGCCTGAACGAGAGGATTGACAAAGAGGTGTCTGACATCACCACTGCCTACACGACAGCCATTTCCACCACCCGTGACGAGTTGGAGAAGGCTTGGGCCGCCAATCTGAAGACATCCATTGACGAATTGGAGAAATCTATGAAATCTTGGGTGAATGAGAAGCTCACCGCTTACTGGACAATAGAGGAGACCAAGGCGGCTCTTGAAGCCCAGAAGACCGATCTCGAAACCCAGTTGGAAGCCCAGAAGGTTCTTCTGAAAGGTCTGATAGATGCCAACACCGGCGACATCACCAAACTGAAAGAGGCTTTGGAGAAGACCGAAAAGAACATCGAGGCCAACACCAAGGCGATCTCTGACTTGAGAGCGGACTTGGAAAAGGCCAAGGCTTACATTACCGAAGCTTACAATAAGGCCATTGAGGATGCGATTTCCGCCCTTGAGGGTAGGTTGGACACCAAACTGACGAACGAGATCAAGGCTGTCAATGACAGGATAGATAAGATTGTCAGTGATTGGGAGAGCCGCATCAAATCCTGTGAGGACCAGGTGAAAGACGCTATTGACAAGATGAACGAGGCTCTGAAGGATATGGGCGGGAACGGTAAGATCCAGTCTGTGACCTATCGCCCTGAATATTCAGACGGAGTACATGATGTGTACAGGGAGGATAAGGCGTTCTTGATGAGGTTTGAGGTACGTCCCGCAGCTGTTGTGTCTAAATTGAATTCAAGCAATGTGAAGATGCAAGCCTACGTGGATTGGGGAAGAGGTCAATGGAAGGCAATTGATCTTACCGTCAAAAGTGTCGTGCCGGAATCAAACGGTGTGATAGCTGTAAAGGCTTCGGCTGAGGCCATCAAGAGCTCTTCGGCTACATTCTTTGACGCCGCGTGGTCATATACAACTTACGCGAAGCTTCTCATTGAGGATTCCGACCAAGGTTGGGAAATCTCCTCTGGCTTCGTTCCTCTTAAAGTCGTGGACGGCCGTCTGGATCCGAAGAAGGAAATCAACGGCCACGAATATGTCGAGATGGGTGACGGCCTGAAATGGGCCACCTGCAACATAGGCGCGTCAACTCCTGAGGAAGTCGGATCTGAATTCGCCTGGGGTGAGACGAAGACGAAATCTGATTATTCTTTTGGGAATCACAAATGGTACGATAACGGGAACTATACCAAGTACAATTCCACTGATGGCCTGACCGTTCTTATGTCAGGCGATGATGCCGCCACCGTCAACTGGAGAGGCACCTGGCGTACACCGACCTTTGATGAGTTCCATAAGTTATTTAATGAAAAGAATTTTGAATGGAAATATGATGATGCGAAGAAAGGCATTTCAGTGACAAGTAAAATCTCTGGTTATGAAGGGAACAGTATCTTCTTCTTATCTGGGAAATATTACTGGAGCTCAACCATTAATGTGAATAAGTTGGAACATGCATATAGTTTATATGTGTATACTGAGAAAAGTGGTTCTGTGCTTGGGGGATCGTTTCGCTGGAATGGTTGGGAGATCCGTCCGGTCTCAAATTAATCCGTGAAAGTTAACACTTTGATTAGTAAATAATAGATTAATTCCGCTCCCGTCTGCCTCCTCTGGCGAGAGCGGATCTTTTTTCGATATTTATTTACATTTGTTTGCCTTCTATACCTGATTACAAGGCAACCTTTGAGCGGATGAATCGGTAGAGGTCCGGGAGGATGAGTACCGGGGATGTGCAGAGGAGGATCCAGCCCCAGTCGGTGAGAGGGAGAGGGGAGACCTCGAAGAAGGCACCGAAGCAGTTGACAATCAGGAACTGGCCAAAAAGAATGATTCCGGCGACCAGAAGGCAGCCATAGCAGGCTGAGGCCTTGAATCTCTTGCGGTTGAAGAAGAAATCAAGAATGTCTTGAAGAACGCTGCCGTCAGTCTTGAAGTATCTGGAGTTGAATAGGTTCCAGAACTGGAGCAGGACGAATGTTGTGAAGAACACTCCCAGCTCGTAGCCGGAAAGATGCGCCTTTGTGTGGGCTGAGAAGGCTCCTCGGAAGAACTCCCCGACGACATTCCAGTGGAGAAGGTCTCTTACGGAGCTGATGTCCATCCTCCAGAGAAGCTGCCAAAGAAGGGCCAGAAAGGCGAAGAAGAATATTCCCGAAAAGGCTATCCTGACGCCCATCTTCCGGTCGATGATGTGGCTTTTCTGGTCACGTGGCTTTTCCTCCATCACCTTGCGGTCCGGCGGGATCGAGGACAGGGCCATCGCCGCGAATGTGTCCATGATCAGGTTGACCCACAGCATCTGCGTGACGGTCAGCGGAGAGTCCAGCCCGATGAACGCTCCCAGCAGCACGATCAGACAGGCGCAGACATTGATTGTCATCTGGAACAGGATGAAACGCTTGATGTTCAGGTACAACGAACGTCCCCAAAGGATGCCTTTCCCAATGCTGGAGAACGAGTTGTCGATGATCGTGATGTCGCTGGCCTCCTTTGCCCTTGCCGTGCCGTCTCCCATAGAAAGCCCTACCTGAGCCTTTTTCAGTGCCGGGGCATCGTTGGTCCCGTCACCGGTGACAGCCACGACCTCGCCCATTTCCTGAAGCAGGGAGACAAGGCGGACCTTGTCTTCCGGACGTGCGCGGGAGAGAACCCTCAGGGTAGGCAGAACCTCTTTTTTGAGATATTCATCACTCTTGGCCGTGAATTCGGAGCCGGTGATTGTCAGAGGATTGGTCTCATCCTTGTTGATGATTCCGGCCTGACGGGCTATCTCGCTGGCGGTAAGGGCATTGTCTCCTGTCACCATGATCACCCGGACCCTGGCGTGGCCGGAACAGGTGTCGATAGCCTCCTTCACATCTTCCCTGATCGGGTCAGCAATTCCGACTATGCCGATGAATGTTACTTTGGAGTCCTGAGCGGAAATATTCCTGAACGCGAATCCCAAGGTTCTCATCCCTTTGGCCTGCCATGCCGCCAGAGTGGCGAGTACGGTCTCCTTTGACGGGCCGCCCTCAATGATGTCGGAAGTTTCCAGGAGGAGCTCCGGGGCTCCCTTGATGAAGAGATATTCTTTGCCGGTTGAGCTGTCAACTGCATCCGTGGTCATCCGCTTCCTTTCGGTCGAGAAAGCAATCTGATCTACAATCCGATAGGCGTTCCTGCGCTCGGAATAGTCAACTCCCTTGCCTTGAAGCCAAAGCAGAAGCGCCCCTTCCGTTGGGTTGCCGATCGCGTGTGGCTCTCCGCTTTCCGGATTGTTCAGCGCCGCTGTGGAGTTCACGGCTATGCTGTCAGCGATGAGGCTTTCATCGACGCCCCAGAACTCGGATTCCACCACGCTCATCTTGTTCTTGGTCAGCGTGCCGGTCTTGTCCGTGCAGATGACGGTGGTCGCACCAAGCGTCTCGCAGGCGTGGAGCTTTCGCACCAAGTTCTTTTCCTTGAGCATCTTGCGCATGCTCAGAGCAAGGCTGATCGTCACGCTCATCGGAAGCCCTTCCGGCACCGCCACTACAATCAGCGTCACAGCTATCATCAGCGAGTTAAGTGCGGTGCGGAAAACTTCGATGAATGAATATGCCCCCGCGTCGTTCGTAAGGAAGAATATGCTCATCCTGCCGACCACGATCAATGCCGCGATGATGTAGCTGGCGTAGGTGATCCACTTTGCGAGTTGGTTCAACTGGGCGTTCAGCGGAGTCTCCACGTCCGCCTCTTCCTGTAATATTCTCGCGCCTTTGCCTTCTTCCGTTTCCGTGCCGACCGCCGTGACCTTATAAGTCGCGCTACCTTCGATCACCGTCGTCCCACGCAGCAGAAAATTCTCCGGATAGGTGCTTTCCTCCGCATTGTCTCGTTTGGCCAGCCCTTCCGAGGTGTTGTTTTGCAAGGCGCTTTCCACCTTTTTCCCTATTTTCGACTCGGCCTTCTTTTTCGTGAACGGTTCTCCAGTGAAATTCGACTCGTCAATGGTCAGATTCCTGTCACTAAGCAGAAGCCCGTCCGCCGGGACCTCGTCGCCGTTCTCCAGCACGACCACATCTCCGACACACACATCACTTTTAGGTACCTCATAAGTCTGCGGAGTCTTGTCTCCGGCCCTTTTCAGACGTAGCACCTTGACTGGCCTCTCGTCCTTGGCCTTGTTCAGAATCTTGAACTCTTTTTCCGCCTTGACCTCGAATATGAACCCGATTCCTGTCGCCAGAAGTATCGCCACCAGCACTCCCAGAGGCTCTATCAGGCACGAAGCGTCCCTTCCTGAATTTGCCATCTCGTACACCGACACTCCCAGCGAGAGCCCCAGCGCCACCAGCAGTATGATGATAATCGGATCCTTGAACTTCTCCAGATATGCCTTCCAAAGCGGTTCCTTCTCCACCTCCGGAATGATGTTCCGCCCTTTCCCTTGGACCGTCTCCTCGGATCCCTCGATAAGGTAATCCATTGTCGCTGTGCCACTTTGCGCAAGCTCCACATTCGCCATACCGTCCCTTGTCTTACCGTTTCCTTTCTCCATTGTCAATTCATTCTTTGAATATGCCCGCAAAGATACCACCCCACACTGATTTCATCACAAAGAATCCAATCGTTTGGAAAGTTGAAAAATCAAAGAGTTAATTGGAGTGGAAATAAAGAAGCCGTTCCTCCATAAAGGAACGGCTTCTATGCGGAAGAAGGAAATTGTCAGAGCTTGACTACCGTTTTCGGTAATGTGCTCTTACGTAGACCTTTCTGTCTCCTACCATTCTAAAATGGCCTCTGACATGAATGGGTTTCATGGACGCATCCTTACACTCTGTGCTAAGGCGCTCCTCAATGCTTACTTTAATTAGGAGTTGAATTTTCATAATGACATGAAATGTTGTTTTGCTTGAGAGCATGGAGCGGCTTGTCATGAGTACATCATCCGCATTATCCCAAATAAAAAACGGAGCATCCACCGAAAAAAGGTAGACGCTCCTTAAAAATCAGCATTGGAGAGCGCTCCATGTCATGGCTGATTCAACTCCATCGCAAATATAATCATTTTAATTAAAAACAAATAATAGTGTGTACAAATTATCCCAAATCGAGAGCGGCTCTTCAAGATTACATCGCCCGTTTTAACAAAAATACAGGGTAATAATTTTCATTCTATCCCTGTAGTTAATCAGCGTCGGAGCTTGCCTCTCCTGACATCCTTCCATTTATGTTGCAAAGTAATCGCTTTCTTAGTGAAAATGCAAATAATTCTGAGAAGCTGTTTTGATTTGTTTG
>DCCQ01000105.1 GCA_002314195.1 Bacteroidales bacterium UBA1077
GACGTGCTTTATTAAATCAACAGTTTAACAACAATTTGTGTCAAAAATGTTAAAATCAAAACTATTGAGGGCAGCCTCGCTGATCATGGTGGCTGTCGGTTTGTTGGTTTTTGGAGGCACGACGGCATTCGCGCAGTCTAAGACTGTGACAGGTAAGGTCGTGGATGCCAATGGACCGGTCATCGGTGCATTTGTCATGGAGCAAGGGACGAACACCGGAGCGTCAACTGATGCTGACGGTAAGTACAGCATCACGGTGTCTGGACCTAAAGCGGTGCTGGTCTATTCTTCGATCGGCTATGTCAAGGTTGAGCAACCTGTGGGAACAAACTCGGTGATCAATGTGACGCTGAAGGAGGATTCCGAACTTCTCGCTGACGCTGTCGTTGTCGGTTATGGCAGCCAGCTCAAGGAATCCGTGACGGGTGCGATCTCGTCGGTAAAGGAGAAAGACATCAAGGCCCCTAACGCTGTCAGCATCGATGCTTCTCTTCAGGGAAAGGTGGCCGGTCTTACCTTGAACATGGCTTCAGCGCAACCGGGCTCCGCAGTCTCGGCCAACATCCGTGGTGAGCTTTCGCCTAATGGATCCAACTCTCCACTGTACGTCATTGATGGTGTTGTGATCAACTCAAACTCCAACAACGCCGAGAAAGGAGGGCCTTCCAGGCTGATTGACTATGCTGGAAGGAACAACGCCAACCGTAGTCCGCTCGCTACTCTCAACCCTAACGACATCGCTTCCATTGATGTCCTTAAGGACGCTTCAGCCGCAGCCATTTACGGATCGGCGGCCGCGAACGGAGTCATACTCATCACTACCAAGAACGGTCAGGCTGGAAAGCCAAGGGTGACATATTCAGGTTCAGTCTCTGTACAGAAGTCAGGAAAATACTACGAACCTCTGGATTCCCAGGCCATGATGGAGCAGCAGAATCTTAAACTTAAGGAAAACTGGCTCTATCAGAACAAGTATTTTCCTTACGGTGAGACAGCCGCGCCGTCGTCAGGTTGGCCGGTGAACTACACCCCTGAGGAAATCGCTCAGAACACAAAGACTTACCATCATCTTGACGACATCTTCAGGACCGGTGTCATTCATGACCATAACGTGTCAATCTCTGGCGGTACAGAGAGGTTCCGGGTATACTCATCATTCAACTACTATGACAACACCTCTGTTCTGAAGGGTTCTGACTTGAACAGAATCAGTGGCCGTGTTAATTTTGACGCCGACATAACCAAGTGGTTGAAGTTGAATGTGAATGCCATGTACACTCAGAACAAGGCCAACAACCCTTCCGGTGGACATTGGCGTGAGAACGCGAATGAGGCGAACATGTCCAACTCGGCGATCTATTTCGCACCTTACCTCAGTCTTAAGGATGAGAACGGCAAACTCAACGCTCCTGTCTATGGCAACTCAAACAATCCTCTTGCCTACCTTCTTATCAAGGATTGGTCTGTCACAAACAGACTTATGTTCACTCCGAAACTTGAGGCCGAAATCACTCCTTGGCTTAAACTAACGGCTCAGTTCGGATATGATCAGACCGCTGACAAGAGGGAACTGTTCGCTCCGACCGAGGCAAAACTTGCCCAGCAGATTCAAGACAACTATGGCGGATTCTCCAACGGTTACAACAAGAATATTTCCTCCGAGGAATATCTTACATTCGACAAAAAGTTCGGGAAGCACTCTCTCAACGTTGTCGCCGGTACAGGTTACTATACTGTCGAGGGAACAAGTTACGGCTTCACAGTGTTCAACATACCTACGGACGCGCTTGAGAACTATGCGTTGCAGTTGTCTTCAGACACTGACGATGTCATTTACAAATCGAGGAAGTTCGGCTTCAAGAAACTTTCCTTCTTCGCTCGCGCGAACTATTCATTCGATGACAAATATGTTCTTGGACTCACTCTCCGTCGTGACGGCTCGTCCGTGTTCGCCGCCAATCACAAGTGGGGTACTTTCCCTGGGATTTCGGCTGCATGGAACATCTCGAACGAGAACTTCATGAAGAATGTGGATTGGGTGGATTTCCTTAAACTCCGTGCCGGAGTCGGTACTTCAGGCAACGAGTCCATCCTCACTTCCAATTATTACACTTTGACAACCTACGGCTCGGCCAACAGCGGTGGTTTCTACTATTTCGGAGGCAAACTCACCAATGGCATCTATCAGCTTCAAAAAGGCAATAAGGACCTTAAGTGGGAGACTGATGTGACATTTAACGCCGGTGTCGATTACACTCTCCTTGGAGGCAGACTCTCAGGTAGCGTTGACTGGTACATTCGCCAGGCCAAGGATCTGCTTGACTTTTCGCTTCTTCCAATCAACGATGTGATGAACAAGCAGGCAAAGAACATAGGTGCCACAAGGTCATCTGGTATTGAACTCGCGATTCGCGGAACTATGGTTCAAACCCGTGACATCGACTGGTCCGGCTACTTCAACATCAGCCATAACAAGTCAAGATGGGTGGAAAGAAATCCTGATGTCGCATTGTACCCATGGCAGAGTGAAACGGATGATCTTAACGCACTTTTCGGATGGAAGACGGCCGGAATCTTCAAGGACCCGGAGGAAATCAAGAACTGGACGTCAAACGGACAGGTTCTCCAACCTAAGGCTATGGTGGGAAACCTTAAATATGTCGATCAGAACGGTGATGGAAAGATGGATGCCGACGACATCGTTTATCTTGGCACTTCGGCACCTTTCGCCGTGTTCGGTATAGGAACAAGTTTCCGCTATAAGAACTGGACTCTTGACATTGATGGCTATGGCCGCCTGTTCCAGAAAAGAAAATATTCTTGGGGGTACTCATCTTGTTCTACCGATAAGGGTCTTAACACCACTACCAGGGTCTATGACAGATGGTCAACCTATAATCCTGACGGATTCCTTACCGGGGTGGCTCCTGACGAGACAGCGAATGCCAACACTTCCGGCTACAACGACTACACTCTCAAGAACACCCATTTCCTTCGCCTTAAGAACATCAGGGTGACCTATAATCTTCCGGAGAAGATCCTGAACGGAGTCAAGATCAATTCGGCCTCGGTCTATCTTGATTTGCAGAACTCCGTCCTGTTCACTAATTATGAGGGACTTGATCCTGAGATGGAGCAGAACTCGTCTCCTATTCCTATTCCTATCATCGGAGTGTTTGGTATGAATGTTTCTTTTTAATACAAAATAATATTCCAGAAAATGAAAAAGATTATTATAGGATTTCTTTTCGCCGTGGCTGTGGCCGTGGGCTTGTCTTCATGTGATTTGGACGCTGTGGTGTATTCCGAGATGACTGAGGTCAACTACCCGAAGACAGAAGCTGACGCGCAGAGCCTTCTCGACGGAATGTATGGTTACCTCAAAACCAACTCGGGCTCCGTCAACATGTCTTCCACCGCCAACACTGGTTGGGGGTGGCCGTATTGGTCAATCGGGCAAATCGGCTACTATGGTTTCAACATGTACACCACGGATGAGTGTCGCAGTGGCGCCAAGGGAACAAACGACATCTCTGACTTCAGATGGGGGCTTAACTCTCAGGACTGGATGCAGACGTTCCAGATCATCAAGAACGCTTCGCGTCTGACTCAGATCATCTATGCGATCGAGAACACTCCGGGAATCACCGAGGCCAGGAAGAACCAGATGGTAGCCGAGGCCAAAGCTCTCAGGGGTATCACAATGTACGTGTTCCATGACCTTTTCGGAACTTTCCACGTGACACTTGATCCTAAGGAACTGGACAACATCACTTATCAGGAGAGACCTTCAGAGGAAGAGTACTACGGCTGGATGGTGAAAGATTTCACTGAAGCGATCCCTTATCTTTATGACATGACCAACGGAACAGCCAACTGGGGACGTATCAATAAGGCGACCGCTTACATGTTCCTCTCAAAACTGGCCATGCGCAAGGGAGATTACTCAGCCGCCAAGGGCTATCTTGAAGAAATTGTGAAGATGGGATGTTATCATCTGGCCGAGGATTATTTCGCCCCGTTCTCCGAGGAGGGCGAAGAGGATGCAGAGAACATCTATTGCATTCCTTCAGGAACCAAGGGTGACAATGAGTTCTATTTCTACATGACTCCTGGCAACTGCCAGGCTATGCTGAACGTGAACAAGAAACATACCGGCGGCACAGGTACATTCGTCACGACTCACTACTGGGGCGGCGCACGTCCTACATGGGAACTTTATGACGCTTTCGAGGAGGAAGACATCCGTCGTGGCGGTTTGTCACCCAGCTTCTTGTCGTTGGACAAAGATGCCGATGGCAACTACATCACCTACACCAGGGAAAATCCTGGTTCTTCAGTTCTTCAGTACGGTTGCAATGGCTGCAAGTATTTCTATTCTCAGGACAGGGCTTACTCAGGAAACCTTCATGCTGTGATGTTCAGGTACGCTGACGTTCTGATGATGCTTGCCGAATGCGATGTCAAGATCAACAACGCTGTGACCAAGAATGCTGTCGATCTTGTCAAGCAGATTGCGGGACGTGCCGGAACGGAGATCCCTGAGGAAGCCACCAAGAGTGTGGATGCGTTCATGAAGTACTTCAAACAGGAGCGTTTCCGTGAATTCTATCTTGAAGGATGGCGCCGGGATGACCTTCTCCGTTGGGGGGATTTTGTAGAGACGGCCCGCAAGAGGAATCCAAGCGCGAGCGACATGAACAAACTTATGCCTATTCCGGCACGCATCATAAACGAATCGCGTGACATAATCAAACAGAATCCGGGATATTTTGACTAATGGCAGGTTTATTATGGAGGAGCGGGGATGGAGACACCATTCTCGCTCATCCTGATTTGGTTTTTGAGACTGAACGAGATATATAAAGGATATCATTATGAGACAATCTGTTTTGGCCACAGCCATCGTGGCTTTGGCAATATTCACAAGTGGAACGGTTCAGGCGTGTAAAGGAAACGCGGAGACTGATTCGTATGTCTCCGGTCGGTTCATTGTGGCCACAGAGCACGGAGTCCCTTGCGATGGCAGGACTGATGCTTCAGAAGCCATTCAGAGGCTTATTGTTGACAATCCGAACAAGACGATATTTTTCCCTGACGGGGTTTACATGATCTCCCGTCCTATAGACACACCTGCCGAGCCGACAAAAAGTGTTTCTTTGGTTTTGGGCAATTATGCTGTGTTCAAGGCGACAGAGTCGTGGACTGAGGGAGAGGCAATTGTACGTTTGGGTGCCATTGAAAAAGCTAATAACATTAATGTCAACGGAAGCAACTATGGCATCTATGGGGGTATTATCGATGGCTCCGGTGTCGCTGACGGCATATCAATCGACGGAGGAAGGGAAACGAAGATCGAGAATGTGTCCATCAAACATGTCAGAGTCGGAGTCCACATCAAACACGGTGCGAACAATGGTTCGTCCGACGCTGATGTCAGCGATGTGAACATCACCGGCAACGGGAAGGTCAATTCTATAGGATTGCTTGTCGAAGGTTATGACAACACGTTCACGAACATGCGTATCGCGGATGTCCACATCGGCGTTCACTTGAAAACAGGAGGCAACAGCCTGCGTAACATCCATCCTCTTTACATATTCGGAAAGGATCAGGTTTATGACAGCAGCTGTGGTTTTGCGATCGCATCTGAGAACAATTTCCTGAATTATTGTTACAGCGACCAGTTCGCCACCGGGTTCAGGATTGGCAAGGGACTTCACGTGAATCTTACCGATTGCTTCTGCTGGTGGTACAGCGGAAAAGTTCCTTTCCAGACCGCCATTGAGTGTGAGGGCACGCTGGAGTCGATGATCACAGGCCTGCGTGTCGGCTTTCATAAAGACTGTCCGGCACTGACGCTCCTTAAAGCGGAGAAAGGTGGCAAAGGCCAAATAACGAATTTTATCATGCCGGAAAACAAATATACCGCAGAGGATGTTTCCGCTTTTTATATCAAGTAGGATAAAATGAGAAGAGTAATATCTATTGTCTCTTTATTGTTCCTCTCTTTGTCCGCGCAGGCACAGAACGTGGACATGAAGGTTGTCAATGAGACTATACCGACCTATCGGGTCGGAGCTCCTGAGATTGACCCGATTTTCTTTACCGGGAGGGTTTACCAAGGCGCCGAAGGCTACATCTATCCGTACTCTCTTTACGATGTGATGACGGACGTCGTTGAGGACAAGGACTATCAGATCGTCAAACTTGGTAACAAGTACATTGAGATAGGAATATTGCCTCAGATCGGAGGAAGAATATTCCAGGCTGAGGATCTGACGGATAACTACCATTTCTTCTACACACAGACTGGCATAAAGCCTGCGCTTATCGGTATGCTTGGAGCGTGGCTGTCCGGTGGTGTCGAGTGGGACATACCGGATCACCACAGAGCCAGCAGCTACATGCTGGTGGACTGGACGACCGAAGAGCATCCTGACGGCAGCCGGACTGTCTGGGTCGGAGAAAGCGAGCTTCGCCACAGGCTGAAATGGTCTGTCGGGATAACCGTCTACCCGAACAGTTCAAGGGTAGAGGCTTCGATAAAAGTCATCAACCCGACACCTATGGTCCAGTCCATGCTTTACTGGGCTAATGTGTCAGTGCATTGTGACGAGCAGTACCAGGTCATCTTCCCGCCGGATGTTAAATTCGGTACAGACCACAGCAAGGTCTTCTTTACAGACTGGCCGAACGGACCAGTCGTCAGAAACAGTGACAAGGTCGTGGATCTTTCCTGGTGGAAGAACTTTGATCAGAACTCTAGGTCGATTTTTGCCTGGGGCAGCCGCATGGGATTTGTCGGAGGCTACGACTACGGCAAGGACGCCGGAACCGTCCATGTCGCCAACCGCTTCCAGGTCCCAGGCAAGAAGTTCTTCCTCTGGGGGAACAACCCTGCCGGAATGTTGTGGAACAAGATTCTGTCAGACAAGGACGGCCACTATCTGGAACTCATGGTCGGAGGCTATTCGGACAACCAGCCGGACTACAGCTGGCTGGCTCCCGGCGAAATCCGTGAGTTCAAACAGACTTGGTTCCCGGTGAAAGGAATCCAGGGCATAAAGAACGCCACAGAGTTCGCGGCAGTCAATCTTAAGAGTCTGGAGGACAGCAAATGGCTTTTGGGCTACAATGCGTCCATCGAGCTGAAAAACGCGAGGGTGATTCTTGCCGCTGGTGACAGAATCCTTTTGGACAAGAGAATCGACATCAATCCGGACAAGTTCTTCCTTGAGACTGTCGAAATTCCTTCCGATGTGAAAAGAGAGGACCTGTACACAGCATTGGTCGATGCTGACGGCAAACTGATGGTGGATTACCGCCCGGTCAACTATGCGGACGAAGGGCAGGAGAAATCCGGGGAGGAACTGCCGAAAGTGATTGACGGGACAAAACCAGTGTCTGAGTACAAGACGGTCGAGGAACTTTACCTTGCAGGTTTGCGTGTGGATCAGTTCAACAATGCCAGATTGGACTACATGGACTTCTACGATGAGGCTCTGAAGCGGGATCCTGATGACGCCAGGGTCAACATCGAAGTCGGCAAACATTACATAAGGCAGGCAGAGTGGGCCAAAGCCGAGGAACATCTTCTGAGAGCCAAGTCCCGATTGGAACACGATTATACCCGTGCGTTCAACACAGAGGCTGACTACTACCTCGGTTATGTTTATGCGATGACAGGCCGAAAGGTCGAGTCCGAAGAGAATCTTTGGGCTGCCACCTACACTCCGGCGTTCAAGCATCCGGCATATTACCAACTGTCAGTGGCGGCTGCGAGAGAGGGGGAATATTCGGAAGCCCTCCATCTGATTGATGAGTCGTTGCTTACAGGTGCCCATGACTTGCAGGCGCTTACAGTGAAGATGTACGTTCTCAGAAAGCTTGGCAGGAATGATGAAGCCCGCAAGGTTTTCAATGAGATAAAGTCAATCGACCCTCTTGATTACTGGAGTGAATTCGAGAAGAGTATGTTGGACAACGGTTCCATGTCTTTTCTAGCATCGACAAGACCGAGAAGAAGCGAAGGCATGATCGCTGTGCAGGAACTTCTGGAGGTGGTCTGCAACTATATGGCGGTTGGCGCCGGAGAGGATGCCCTGGCAGTCATTGACGAGGCTGTGAAGATTGGCGCTCCATTCTCGGACAGCCAGCTTGTGCACCTCTATCGTGCGTGCTTGCTTAAGGATGAAGACGCCGCCAAGGCAGAAGTTCATCTTGCCTCCGGTTTGTCTTCTGTCGGGAATCATCCCCTCAGAATCGAAGAGACGGGGATGTTTGACCGTCTTGCCGCATTATGCCCTGAGAATGCTGTTGTCCACTACTTGTACGGCAATCTTCTCTACTACATAGGCCAGAAAGAAAATGGATTGGCACAGTGGCGGATGGCCGCTGACCTTGATCCTTCGTCAGCTCTTGCCTGCAGGAACGTGGGCTTTGGAGAGGGCCAGAAGGGTAACTACGAGGAGGCTCTGAAGTACTATGACAAGGCAATCAAGAACAATCCGGACGATCCTCTGCTGTTTGCTGAGTCCGACAAAATCTGCGAGAAAGCCGGAGTCCCGGCCGTCCAGCGTCAGAAACGTCTGGAAGCCGGATTGAAGACTGTCATGAAGTACGATGACGCAGTGATCCGTCTTCTTAAAGTCTACAACGAGACCGGCAACTGGAACAAGGCGATCAAAATCATGGATTCAAGGCATTTTCATCTGTGGG
The DNA here is from genome assembly GCA_002314195.1 of Bacteroidales bacterium UBA1077. Classification (GTDB taxonomy): domain Bacteria; phylum Bacteroidota; class Bacteroidia; order Bacteroidales; family UBA932; genus Cryptobacteroides. The sequence continues at coordinate 8,722 of DCCQ01000105.1, forward strand.
AAGGAGGCGGAGAGATTCACGACATCTATGTGATGTCCCACATCTTGAAGGGTAAGTCGCTTCTTGACAGGAAAGCTTACAAGAAAGCCATGGAAGAATTCAGACTGGCGACGCTCTACCCGGATAACCTTGAGGTCCCGGCTCCGGCCAAGTCTGTCACAATCGAGGATGTCATCGCCGAGATGAGACAGGAACTTAACGATAATTATGCCAAGTTTGGAGATGAAGACTCCGCGTCAAAGGCGAAGAGCCTGGACGAACTTGAGAAATTGGTCAAGGAGATCAAAATGAAATAATCAAAAGTTAATGATGAGAAAAACTTTGGCAGGGCTGCTTCTTGCGGCCCTGGTTTCAACCTCTTGTGCCGAAAAGCCATCCCTTGTCGGTCCTGCCGGATTCGACGGGGAGGTGGACGGCATGAAAACAGGCTTGTACACTATATCCAACGGCAGGCTTACGATGCAAGTGACCAACTATGGGGGCAGAGTGGTGTCATTGTTCGTCCCGGACAGAAACGGAAAGTACAGGGATGTCGTGCTTGGACACAAGTCGCTCGATGAATATGCCCACTACACCAGAGAGCGTTTCCTCGGGGCTGTCGTAGGCCCTGTGGCCAACAGAATCTGCAACGCTTCTTTCACGGTTGACGGCAAGACCTACCATCTGTCGGCGAACCATGGAGGTGTCGGAACTCTGCACGGAGGATTCAAGGGTCTGGATTCTGTTGTTTGGGATGTAAGGGAAGTCACAGACAGTTCTGTCACTCTCCATTGTCTCCATGCCGACGGCCAGGAAGGTTTCCCCGGGAACCTGGACATCGCGATGACTTACACTTTGACCTCTGATGAGGGTTGGGACATCCGCTATTCAGCCACAACGGACGCGACGCGACCCGTGAACATTTCCAACCACCCGTACTTCAATCTTTCAGGAGAGGGCAACGGTACATGCGAGGATTATGTGATAAGCGTCAACGGTGACTCCATCATCGGGATTGACGGGCTTGATGTCATTGAAACACCGATTCCTGTCGAAGGCACGGCCTTTGACTACCGTAAGCCTCATCCCGTCAAGGATGCGATTGCCAGCGATGACGAGCAGATCCGCCGGGGCAACCAAGGCTTCGACCACAATTACTGCATCAATGGCAACGGAATGAGGTCTGTAGCGACCGCCTATGACCCGGAAAGCGGAATATTCCTGGAAGTCTTCTCCGACCAGCCTGGCCTTCAGGTCTATAGCGGCCAATATTTCTTTGGCGATGAGATCGGCAAGTGCGGCAAACCGTTGGTGAGATACGGCTCGCTCACATTTGAGACACAGAATTATCCGGACGCTCCTAACAAGGTGTCATTCCCGGATCCATATCTGCGCCCTGGTCAGGTCTATCATCATCATTGTCTGTACCGTTTTTCGACCAGGTTCAATGAGAACACGGAAAATAAATGATGAATTATGCCGGCAAGTAAGGGAAAATATATTCTTACAATCCTTTTTTTCTCATTGTCATTCTGGTTCTGGGGATTTCTGGCCTCAGGAACATTGTGGTTTTTGGAGACCACGCAGTTCTTTCCGTACACGGTCTCGCACCTTGCGGCGGCATTCTGCCATCCAGGCGGTATTTCCGAATATGTCTCCGAATTCTTCGTTCAATTCTTCCGTCTCCGGATCTGTGCGTCATTGATCGTCAGCTTGGCCTTCTGTCTGCTGCAGACCTTGATGTGGAAAGTGATGGTGTCCATCAATGGGGAGAACGACGCTCTGTTTCCGTTGAGTTTTGCGGTGGCGTTCGGAGCATGGGCCTTTATGTGTGTGCTAGGAAGCATGTTTACATGCATTATCGCGTTGATATTGACTTTGGGAACTTACCTGATTTACGAGAACCGCGTCAAAGGCAGGCTTTGGCGGGTTGTCCCGGTGGTCGCTCTATTGTATTACGTGGCCGGTCCTGTTTCTCTGCTGTTCCCTTTGTTTCTGCTTTTCAGGGCGGTTGCCCGCAAGGACCTACGTTCGGCGATCGCGGCGCTTTCCGGAGGCCTGCTTTGGGGTGTGCTTCCCGCGGCATGGTCCATGTTCATTCAGTACACTCCCAAGGAACTTTACATGGGAATCGACTACTTGAGTACCCCGGGAGAATATTCATTGACCTTCTTTGCCTTGATGGCTTCTGTCGCTGTTGTGGCATTGTTGTCGATGATTCCCCGCATTCATGGAAAAGTTGTGGTTCCGGTGGTTTTCGGATGTCTTTCGGTCCTGACGTTTGCGGGAGGATGGATTTTCGTGGTGCGGAACTGCAACCCGGACCTTGAGAGAATCTATGAATATGACAGGATGTGTTGTTCCCGTGATTGGGGCGGAATCCTTGACAAGGCCGAATCACGACAGCCTGTTTCGTTGGCAGAGATTTCGGCTGTCAATCTTGCCTTGGCAAAGAAAGGATTGCTTCTTTCTGAGATGTTCCGTTTCCGGCAACCGGGTCCGGAAGCTCTTTTCCCTGACTATGCCCTTGGCTATGTCGTGGCTTTGACTGCGGGAGAGGCGGTCTATCATTCCGGGCTGCTGAACACTGCAAGGCACTATACCTTTGAGGAATACGAGTCGTATCCGAACTACAGACAGAGTGCCCGACACATGAAACGGCTTGCCGAGATTGACCTTGTCAATGGCAATTACAATGTGGCCAGGCGCTATCTCTGGAATCTGGACAAAACTCTGTTCTATCATGGTTGGGCCAGGATTTTTCTGAAGGATCCTGGAGCCGTGGCCTCAAATGATGAATATTCCTCACTGATGCAGTGCCGCGACACATCCCGATACCTCTACAACGATTCCTCGGATGATGATAAGCGATTGATGCTCCGCAGGCTGGTTGAGAGGAATCCGAAGGGTTATGAACTACCATCCGAGTATCTCATTGCATATGATCTGCTCGCCAAGGATCTTCACTCGCTTGCCGAGGATCTTGACAAGGTCAGCTTCAAGGGAGAAATTCCGGCTTATGTCCAGGAGGCGGCCTGCCTGCTGTCCAAATTTGAACCAGAATGCGATCCGTCGGTCTTGGGAATGGCCAGCCGTGAAACCAAGGATGCTTTTGACGGTTTTCAACGGTCATTGATTGACAATCGTCCGCCGAAGTGGTTGAAAGACAATTATGGCAAGACTTATTGGTACTATTTTTCAAGCAAAAAGTAGAGTATGAGAAATGTATTGTTGGCGGTGGTCTCCATGCTGGTCATGGTGTCATGCCGTGACGGTGTGAAGGCCTGTGTCTCGGGCGAATTGCCTCCAATCTGGCCGGACTACACTTTTGTGACGGTTCCGGCCAACATAGCGCCTTTGGATTTCGGGATGGCTGACGGAGTGGAATCCTCCAGGATGAAAGTCGCCTTGTTTGACCGGAACGGCACGGAAGTCCTGTCCTCGACAGGGAAAACAGCCAGATTCCCGGTTAAGAAGTGGCACAAGGCCCTCGCTTCGTCATCAGGCGGAAGCCTTCGTTGCGAGGTCTCTGCAAAAGTGGACGGAAAATGGATTGCATACGCTCCTTTTGACATCAATGTGAGCCGTGATTCGATCGACTACGGCCTGACCTACAGAATGATCCCTCCTGGCTATCAATCCTTTGGCCACATGGGATTGTACGAGAGAAGGCTTTCTGATTTCCGTCAGCGCACCTTGGTGGACACCAGAATGATCGAATCAGGATGCGTGAACTGCCACACTGCCAACCGGGCCGATCCGGATTGGTACAGCATCCATGTCAGAGGCAAGCATTCGGCCACCCTGATGCACACAAACGGCGTGGATGAATGCCTCAACACCGCCACCGACAGCACCGGAGGGTTTTTCGTCTATCCTTACTGGCATCCTTCAGGCAAGTACATTGCCTATTCGGTGAACAAGACCAGGCAGTCTTTCTACTCATCCGCGGACAGGACACTTGAGGTCTATGACGAGAATTCAGACGTGATTGTCTACTGCCCTGAATCCCATAAGATCCTCCGGCCATCGCTTACCAACATCAAGGACAAGTTCGAGACGATGCCAGCCTTTTCGGCAGACGGCAAGACATTGTATTTCAGCGTTGCCAATGCCGGAGAACTGCCTAAGGATGCCATGAGGATGAAGTACAGTCTGTGTTCTCTGGCCTTTGATCCGGAAACCGGACGATTTGGCGACCATGTTGACACATTGGTCTCTGCTTCCCGCACGAACCGCACGCATGTGCCCGTCAAACCATCCTATGACGGGAATTTTCTGCTTGTCACTGTCGCGGACTACGGAACTTTCCTGATAGACCATCCGGAGGCCGATCTTTGGCTTTACGATCTGAGAACCGGGGAGTACTATCCAGCAGGCGGAATAAACAGCGGGAACACGGAGAGTTTCCATAATTGGAGCACGAATTCGCGCTGGGCTGTTGTAAGCAGCCGCAGGGATGACGGTTTGTACACCAGACTGTACATCGCACATTTCAATCCTGAGACGGAACTCTTCGACAAAGCGTTTCTTCTTCCGCAGAGAAATCCTGGCTCGTACTATCTGGAACTTCCGGATTCTTACAACACTCCTGATTTTACTGTAGAATCTGTATCGTTCAGTGTAAGAAATGCGAGAAAATTATTGCTCTCGGATGAGCGCACATCGGTTAGTTTGTCTGATGACAATTGACATTTGATGTTTCCATATTTTCGGGAATATTCCTATCTTTGGGTCGGGAACAACACATGAACTTATGACCTACACTGTTATCTGCCTCATCATTCCGCTCATCTGCTCCGTTTTGACAACATGGGGGAGTGTTTTCTATGAAAAAGACGGTTGGCGCGCGGCCCTCCGTTTCGTAGTCTTGCTTGTGGCCGCGGCCGGACTGGCATTGTCCGTGGACAAGGCAATGCCGATGATCAGGGAGGCGTGTTCACGGGAGATGATGGACG
>DCCQ01000139.1:0-2937 GCA_002314195.1 Bacteroidales bacterium UBA1077
GTCTTCCAAGGAGGATAGCGGTGCTATCTGACTGAAGAAGCGGGAAGAAAATGAAGAATTTTTCACCTCAAAGAACATTTCAAACAAATCAAAACAGCTTCTTAATAATTACTATAAACTTTAGACTTTCATAGTAACTACAACTTATATGGCATTGCTAACTGTTTTCCAACGCCACCGCCTTGATGGTGTCTATCATCGAGACGAGACCATTCGCCCTGGTCGGGGACAGATTCTCCTTCAAGCCGATCTGGTTGATGAAACTGAAATCATCCGCTGCGATCTCTTTCGGAGTGCGGCCGGAATAGACGCTGATCAGAAGCGAGATTATGCCTTTTGTGATGATAGCGTCGCTGTCAGCCCTGAAGTACAGTTTTCCGTCCTCAAGACGCCAATCCAGCCAAACCCTTGACTGACATCCTTTAATCAACTTATCCTCAGTCTTTTCCGCTTCCGGATACGCTTCCAGATTCTTTCCCAAGTCGATGAGATACTCGTATTTGTCGAGCCATTCATCGTACATCGAGAAATCGTCAATAACAGACTGTTTTGCTTCCTCCAATGTGTTCATATCACATCACTTTAAAATTTCAAATCATCTAAATATTTCAGTCACCTCTACGGTTGATGAGTCTGTCACTTCGGTGCTTCGGCAGGCTCAGTGACCACTACACCAGCATCGCAATCGCCTTGTCAAGTGACTTGATGAAATATTCAGCCTCTTCCATCGTGTTGTACGGAGCGAGGGACACGCGAAGCATTCCAGTGACCCCGAACCTGTCCATAATCGGCTCGGCGCACATCTGACCGGAACGTACAGCGATTCCCATCTTGTCCAAAATCAAAGCCAGATCCTCGTGATGGGCACCATCCACAGAGAACGAGAAGAGAGGAATCTTCGCCTCCGTTCCACGTGGAACGCCATACAGATGAACTCTCGGATTACTCGTCAGAGCATGGAGCAAGTACTCAGACACTGCATGCTGATTATCAAGTAATTCTTTATCATTCATCAATTTAGCCACCTCTATAGCAGGCTTCAAAGTCGGAATGGAGTTGATGTTCTGGGTTCCGGCCTCGAATTTTTCCGGAAGCGGAGCGTAGGTCGTACCAGAAAACTTCACGGTAGCGATCATCTCTCCCCCACCCTGATACGGAACCATCTGATCCAACCACTTGCGCTTTCCGTAAAGGACACCCGTTCCCGTAGCCGCATATATCTTATGCCCGGAAAAAGCGTAAAAATCACAGTCAACATCCTGAACGTCAACACCTTCGTGGACCATTCCCTGCGCTCCGTCGATTAAAACAGGACAACCTGTTGAATGACATATCTTTACAATTTGTTTAACTGGATTAACAATGCCAAGGACATTGGAAATCTGAGCTACAGCGACAATCTTCGTCTTAGGATTCAGCAAAGACTTCAATTCGTCAAGGTTCAGATGTCCATCATCGTCAACATGAAGAACCCTCAAAGTAGATCCTTTTCTTTGGCAAAGCATCTGCCACGGAACAATGTTGGAGTGATGCTCGGACTCGGAAACTATGATTTCATCGCCTTCCCGGACGAAAGTCTCACCGAATGAAAATGCGACAAGGTTGATTGATCCAGTCGTTCCGGAAGTGAATATCACCTCCTCACGGGCAGGTGCGTTGATATATTCCTTCACCGCATCGCGGGTGCTTTCGTACTCCTCGGTGGCATCAGCAGCGAGCTTGTGGACCGCACGGTGAATGTTGGCGTTCGCTCCGACAGTCAACTCGGTCCACTTGTCAATGACCGACTGCGGACGCTGGGCCGTGGCGGCATTGTCAAAATAGACAAGCGGCTTGCCATAGACGGTGTGCGAAAGCGCCGGAAACATATTTCTGAGTTCTTGAATATTCATTGTCAAACCTCCAATTCAATCTTGCAAATATAATCAAAAGCATCGGAAGAATAGACTGTTATTGAAATGATGGGAAAGATTATTAATGTATGAAACTTCACTGAATACTACTGGCCACTGAGCTTACCGAAGTGACTAAATATAAAATTGTAGAAACAATGGGAGTGAATATTCATAGAAAGAATACATAAAGAGAGTGAATTGGCGCAAAAAGTGCTAATTTTGCCTTGAACAAAAAATCTTTGAATATGATCGATTACATCAAAGGGACGATAGTCGAGCTCTCCCCTGCCGAGCTGATTTTGGATAATAACGGAATCGGGTACAGCATTCTGATTTCGTTGCAGACTTTTCAGGCTCTACAGGATAAGAAGGAGGCAAAGGTCTATATATTCCATTACCTTCGCGAGGATGCAGAGTTGTACTACGGGTTTGCCACCAAAGATGAGCGGGAGCTGTTTGAACTGCTGATCAGCGTGTCCGGAATCGGAGTGAATTCGGCCAGAATGATGCTGTCTTCGCTCTCAGCGGAGGAAATCAGACAGGCCATTCTTTCAGAAGACATAGCAAGGATCAAAAGCGTGAAGGGAATAGGTGTTAAGAGTGCTCAGAGGCTCGTGCTTGAGCTCAAGGACAAAATCGTCAAGGGCGAAGGAGCGGATTCATCAGAACTATTCGGTGGCAACCGCAGCGAGATCGTCGAAGAGGCCAGCCGCGCTCTCGTCATGCTTGGTTTCGCCAAACCAGCCGTCAACAAAGCCATCCAAGCCGTCCTCAAGGCTAATCCAAACGCAAAAGTCGAGCAGATCATTAAGTCTGCGCTCCAGATGATGTAGATAAATTTCCGCTAAAGGCGGCAAAAATAAAAAGACTTTGGCTACCTACGCGCTGCGCGCGCCCTATCCGGGTGAATGGTAGCCAAAGTCTTTTTACTTTTGCCTTATCATGAATTTATTAATAACAAAACACAAAATAATAATCTAAACGATAGACTAATTACATAAAAGCATAAATTATGCACGTTAGGCAAAAACAAAGATGACCT
>DCCQ01000139.1:3005-7769 GCA_002314195.1 Bacteroidales bacterium UBA1077
GTTCAGGTCATCTTTGTTTTTGCTATTACTATTAAATATTACCGCCCGAAATAGACCAGCAGGACGGAGATGTCAGCGGGAGAGACACCGGAGATGCGGGAGGCTTGGGCGATGGTGGAGGGTTTGTAACGGGAGAGCTTCTGACGGCATTCAATGGTGAGACCGGAAACTTTCTCGAAATCGAAATCTTGAGGAATCTTCAAATCTTCAAGGCGGGCTATTTTTTCAGCGATTGATTTTTCACGCTCGATGTAGCCTTTATACTTAATTCCGATTTCCACTGAGTCGATTATTTCTTTTCTGCCGTACTTCTCTCCGTAGCTGTCCCCTTCCGGAATATCCACTGAAAACTTAGAAAATGTTCCACGTGGAACAAAATTTAATAAACCAGCAAGAGAAACTTCAGGGCGAGAAGCCAAATCAGAAATGCGCTTGGATTCAGAAAGAGGTGCGGAATTATGCTCGGAAAGATATTCATTGACTACATCCGCACGCAAGTTTACCTCGTCACACATTTTAGTAAGAGCATTAACTGCCGCATATTTTTCCTGCATAATCCGATAACGCCTTTCTGAAGCAAGACCAATCTTATATGATTTTTCAGTCAAACGAAGATCAGCATTGTCCTGTCGAAGAAGAATGCGATACTCGGCGCGGGAAGTGAACATCCTATAAGGCTCGTCAACGCCTTTAGTAATCAAGTCATCAATCAGAACTCCGATGTAAGATTCATCACGACGAAGAATGAAAGGCTCTTTGTCATGGACTTTCAAATGAGCATTGATCCCAGCGATAATTCCTTGAGCAGCAGCCTCTTCATAACCAGTTGTACCATTGATCTGACCAGCGAAATAAAGCCCTTCAACATCTCTAAGTTCAAGAGTTTCATAAAGTTGCGTTGGATCAAAGTAGTCATATTCAACAGCATAGGCAGGTTTGAATATCTTTGCGTCCTCCAAACCAGCAATAGAATGCAAAGCATCCATCTGGACATCCAACGGCAACGAAGAAGAGAAACCTTGGAGATAATATTCATTAATGTCACGCCCCTCCGGCTCCAAGAATAATTGATGGGAAGTCTTATCCGGGAAAACTCTTAACTTGTCTTCGATGCTCGGACAATACCTCGGACCTCTGCCAGTGATCATCCCGGTGAACATAGGTGAATCCTTGAATCCAGATCTCAAGATGTCGTGTACCTTCTCGTTTGTGTGAAGAATGAAGCAAGGCATTTGGTTACCCAACCACTGGGCAGCAGAAGCTTGATCATAATAAGAAAATCTTTCGGGATTATCATCTCCGAGTTGCTGCAGAAGTTTGGATGTGTCAACCGAAGAAATGTCGATGCGAGGCGGCGTCCCGGTTTTCATCCTACCGGTCCGAAGCCCGAGACTGACGAGCTGCTCAGTCAGACCATGAGAAGACAACTCCCCTATCCTGCCTCCCTCGAAAGAAGTGCGACCGATGAACATCCGACCGTTCAGGAAGGTTCCGGTGGCCAAAATAACCGCACGAGACTTGAAAATTGCCCCTGTATTTGTCTTGACTCCGCAGATTTTTGAACTCTCAAAGAGGAAAGAAGTGACAAAATCCGCGTAAATATCTAATTTACAATTTATTTCAAGAATATTCCTCCAGTACGCGGAAAAAACCTGTTTGTCACACTGAGCACGTGGACTCCACATAGCTGGGCCTTTCGAACGGTTCAGCATCCTGAACTGAAGAGTCGAGGCATCGGTCACCAGACCCATCATTCCGCCAAGCGCGTCAATCTCCCGGACGATCTGTCCCTTGGCGATTCCACCCACAGCAGGGTTGCAAGACATACGGGCGAAACTGGTAAGGTCAGTATTGATCAGCAAAACAGAAGAGCCAAGATTAGCGGCGGCAGACGCGGCCTCACAACCGGCATGTCCCCCACCGACGACAATCACATCATAAGAATATGTCATATTCAAGAATAATCTACAATTTGCGAAGAGGCAACAACGGAGCAAGTAACCTCCCCGAAATATATTCAAAAAAAAATTAAGCCTTGTCCCTCAGGCTAAGGTAATAATCCTCCTTTGCCCTCATCACCTTCTGATCCTCCGGAGTGTGGTCATCATAGCCGATAAGATGAAGTAGCCCGTGGACAATCACTCGATGCAGTTCCTCATCGAACTCGGTTCCGAACTCAATGGCGTTCTCCCGCACACTGTCAATACTTATAAATAAGTCACCGGAAAGCCTTTCGCCCTCACAATAGTCAAAGGTAATGACATCGGTGAAGTAGTCATGATGAAGGTAACGGATATTTACATCCAAAATGTAATTATCTGAGCAAAAGATAATTGAAATATCACCAAGAGTCTTTATCTCGCTCCCGGCAACCATTTTGAGCCATCTGTTGTTAGCAAGTTTGTTCTTGAATTCAAACTTGATGTCTTCACAATAATACCTGACCATAACCCATAATTTTACGCAAATCTACAACTAATAATTCAAAAAATTTGAAATGACAATTATTATTTATATCTTTGAAAGCCTATTGGAAGGTTTAGCCTCCAGGCACATAAGGAATGATTGTTAAAATTAATTACTGATATGGAAATCAAGAAAACACCAAAAGCCGATCTTGAGAACAGAAGGACTCTCTTCACGGAGATCGGACTCGTGGTTGCTCTTCTCGTAGTCTGGGGAGCTTTTTCCTACAGCACTAAGGAGAAGGCTGTAGCCAGCCTGGGTGAAGACACTCAGGTAGTCGAAGTCGAGGACATGGTTCCTATTACCCAGGAGACCCCTCCACCACCTCCAGAGGCTCCGAAGATCCCGGTTCTCTCTGACCAGATCGACATCGTTGAAGACGACATCAAGGTTGAGGACAACTTCATGAGCCTTGAGGATGACGCCAATCTCGGAGTCGAGATCATGGACTACGTTGAGGAAGTCCAGGAGGAAGTCGTTGAGGAAGAGGCTATTCCTTTCCAGCTCGTTGAGGAGAAACCTTCGTTCAACGGTGGAGATGCCAACGAATTCTCTAAGTGGGTGAACTCCAAGCTTCAGTATCCTGAGATCGCTAAGGAGAACGGTGTACAGGGACGTGTTACCCTCCAGTTCACCGTTAATCCTGACGGATCTGTCAGCAATGTGAAGGTTCTTCGTGGGGTTGACTCATCACTTGACAAGGAGGCCGTCAGAGTCGTTTCGATGTCTCCGAAGTGGAAGCCAGGAAAGCAGCGTGACCGCGCTGTGAAGGTAACCTACACCTTCCCTGTTATATTCCAGTTGAGATAATCAGAAACTAAATGAATATTAAGGCCGTCCCCAACCGGATGGCCTTTTTTTGAATAGATTAGACGATGAACAGATCGATCTCTGAGCTTTCGGTTGCTGAGCTTGTCGAAGCAGCGAAACATTGAGGCGAAAGTCGCCTCGACAAGCTCAGCGACCACAGAGTATTAGATAATCATGGAAGAATTGATGGAAAAAGCCGTCTTCGTCGGCATCATCAAACAGAACGATGACGAGAGGAAGGTAATGGAATATCTTGACGAACTTGAGTTTCTGGCGGAAACGGCAGGAGCCAAGGGCGACAAGAAGTTCGTGCAAAGGCTTGACAAGCCGGAGAAAGCGACCTACATAAGAAGTGGAAAACTTCAAGAGATAGCCGACTACTGCGAGGAAAACGAGGTAAAGTACGTGATCTTCGATGACGAGCTGACCGGGATGCAGCAGAGAAACATAGAGAAGGTAATCAATTGTAGCTCAGTTATTGACAGGACAAGTCTGATCCTTGAGATATTCGCACAGCGCGCCAAAACATCCTACGCCAAGATGCAGGTCGAGCTCGCCCGCTATAACTACATGCTTCCGAGACTGGCCGGAATGTGGACCCACCTTGAGAGACAGAGAGGTGGCATGGGCACGAGAGGAGGTATGGGTGAGACCCAGATTGAGATTGACCGCCGAATCGTCAAGGAGCGAATAGCAAGGCTGAAGGAACAGCTGAAGAAAGTCGATAAGCAGATGGCCACACAAAGGGGCAACAGAGGCTCTATGGTGCGACTTTCCCTCGTAGGATACACAAACGTAGGCAAGAGCACAATAATGAATATGCTGGCCAAATCTGACGTTTTTGCAGAGAACAAGCTGTTCGCCACCCTTGACACAACGGTCAGGAAGGTCGTCATCGAGAACGTCCCGTTCCTGCTGAGTGACACGGTAGGGTTCATCAGAAAACTCCCTACACAGCTTGTGGAGGCATTCAAGAGCACTCTGGACGAGGTAAGGGAAGCAGACATCCTGCTTCATGTGGTTGACATATCACATCCAGGTTTCGAGGAGCAAATGGAAGTTGTTGAAAGAACCTTACAGGAAATCGGTGCGAACAACAAGCCGGTCTATGTGATATTCAACAAGATAGACGCTTACACCTACGAGGAATACGATGAGTTCTCACTGACTCCGAAAGGCAAGGAGAACCGTTCGCTGGATGAGTTGAAAAACAGCTGGATAGCGCAGGAAAAGACCCCATGCATATTCATCTCCGCCAAGAATAAGACCAACATAGAGAAGCTCCGCAGCGACATCTACAAGATGGTCGCTGAGATCCACGCTGGCCGCTATCCATTCAATAATTTCCTCTGGTAGGCATCAACGCATGAATCATCACTAAAGGATTCAGTGAATCATAAATAGCCAAAAAAGCCTCTCACGAAATTTTTCTTTTTTTTCTGCCCTCTGAAGTTACTGTATAAACAACGTAAGCATTCGATAAAGTAC
>DCCQ01000090.1 GCA_002314195.1 Bacteroidales bacterium UBA1077
TGAAGGCGTGTCCCGTTCCCGATGACATCAGTTCCTACTATTACGCCACTTGCTTCGCTGCCGACAACAATGCGCTCGAAGCACGCTCGCTCCTCCGGTCGGGAGCCACAAAGGTGCCACAAGTGCGGGCGGCCCGCGACGCCTTCTTCCAACAGCCCCTCTTCAAAGCCCGCGAGATATGGGACCGCTACCTTTTCGACGGCGACACCCTCTCAGCCTTCTCAATCGCGATGAGATGGGGCGATCCTCGCCCGCAAGGGGAATCTGGCTTCCACCTCGATTTGGGACAGCCAACCGAGCTCGACAGTCTGATTGTCCGCACGTTCGATGAATATTCACTCAGCCCGCTCAAATCTGAAGAAGGCGTACAAGCCTATGTCTCCGCTGACCTGAAGCAATGGAAAGAGATCACCTTCCTGGCCGGACGGAACATGAACATCGATCTGAGCCGGTCAGGCCTCGTTCGCTACATCCGCTTCGCACCCTGCCCCCTCAGGCTCACAGAAGTGGAAGGTTACAAGGACGGAAAGCCTGTCGACCGCACCCGTTGGCGCGCCTCCAATCTGTTCCGCCCCTATGGAGGCCGCACCTGTCAGGCTTGCCATACATGGCGAAGCGAATTCACGGTTCCTGCCGACAGCCTGACGGGCCACCGTTCCTACCTCTGCGTGGCAATCAACGGCATACACGGCACGGAAGGTGCCTGGGTCGGATTCAAGATAGACGGAGAATATGTAGGGGCTCCCGACCGCGCTCCCTCATTCACATCCAACACATGGGAGTACAGAAGCGCCAACTCCGACCGCAACTACACTTACTATCTCCCGCTCACCCCGGACATGGCCGGCAAGAAGATAGAGACCGTTGTCATGTCGCTCGGCCAAAACGCCGGCTATGTGAATACCGACCGTCCCGGCCAAGACAAGCGGAAGGATGGCAAACACCCGATTACGTTGCAGCCTGAAGTGTGGCTGACAACGAATCTGTAAATCGATTTTATAGTAAAATAATTGGGAAGAAAAAAATAATATACTTACCTTGTTAGTTGAATATAAATGTTCTTAACAAATTTTATGACCAACAACAAGAAAAGCCTGCTCGCGGCATGGCTGTGTGCGGCAAGCGTTGCCTTTACGGGATGCGATAAGGACAACGGACCTGAGAAAACAATCTATGTTCCTGAAGAAACCTCCACGGCAGCGGTGAACCTCTCCGAGAACGGAACCGCCAACTGCTACATCGTCAAGCCTGGCAGTGTGGTGTCATTTGAGACCTCATACAAAGGAAATTCAAAGACAGAACCAACCGGAGAAGGATCTGTGGCAAAACTCATCTGGCAGGACACGAAAGGACTGGTAAAGACAATTTATTTCGATCCTGAACTTCAGACAGCCTATGCGGAGATCGCGAACTCTAAAGGTAACGCCCTTGTCGCCGTGTGCGACGCCGCCGGAACGATACTGTGGAGCTGGCATCTTTGGATCTGCGACTATGATCCAGAGAAGTCGCTCTTCACTACCGAAGCCAACGCAGCCGGAACACAATGGATATTCATGGACCGGAACATCGGAGCCACAGACATGAACAGAGGCTCGTTCGGCAACTTCGGTATGCTTTACCAGTGGGGCCGCAAGGATCCGTTCCCTGGAGCCTGCGCGTTCACTATCCAGAATGAAGACTACAGCTATGTGGAAGACGGCGAGAGGACACTTTACGACATCCAAGGCAAGGCCATTCCCAAAATAAAGGATCTCGCCGAGTACCACGGAACAATCGAAAAATCAATCCGGCAGCCGGCCACATTCTTCGCCATGACCTACAAAGCCACCGGAGAAGTCGATGAGAGCGGCAATCCTGAATATGAATGCGACTACATCACCAAAGACTGGGTGGATGTCTCAGACGACGATTATTGGGGAGGCGTCTCCGGCAAGAAGACAATCTACGACCCATGCCCAGTCGGCTACAAGGTTCCTATCAGCGATGCTGAAGGCAACACTCCGTACGCTGGGATGAAATTCACGGATATGACCTGGGACGCTGTCAACCACGGGGCTCTTATCTATGACCAGTGGTTCCCTTGCACTGGCACCAGGGTATATGCCTCGGGAGGTCTAGATAATCCTGAGGCCAACCCTTACGCAGGAGTTTGGTTCGGAACGGCGGCAGTCAAGTCCGCCACATCCACCAGTCCGGTGGTCTACGGACAGTATATGGGTATCATGAAAAGCAAGAGGTTGTTCAAGGTTGGGAAGGACTCCCGCTCGCAAGGCTTGAGCGTACGTTGCGTGAAGGAGTAATATTCATAACAATCAAACTGATCATGCTACTATATACAAAGTGGCCAAGGCAATTATTTATCAAACTATGAGAAAGATAATATTTTCCGCACTGTTGGCGGCAGGTCTGCTGGCAGTCGCATGTTCAAAAAGTGACGACAGGTCTGTCACAGAAGTCTCGCTTGACAAGACAGGAGTTTCTGTGATCAGAGGCAGCGAAATCCAATTGACAGCCAAAGTCCTTCCTGAGAACGCATTGGAGAAGACCATTACATGGTCAAGCGACAAGAAGTCCGTGGCCGTTGTCGATCAGACCGGTCTGGTCAAGGCCTTGGCCGTGGGTTCAGCCAACATCACCGCCGAAGCCGGCGGCAAGAAAGCCGTATGCAGCCTCACCGTCACTGCCGTCCCTGTCGAATCGATTGTCATCTCATTCTCGGATGACGAGACCGGCGAGGCCGTGAAAGCCTTTGAACTGATCCGCACCAAAGAAGCCAAACTGAAGGCGACTGTGACTCCGGTAGAGGCTTTGGAGGAATATTCATTGGTCTGGAGCAGCAGCGATGACAAGATCGCCACAGTCAGTCAAGAAGGTGTGGTGACGGCTGTCGCCAAAGAAGGTGTCGCCGATATTATGGTGACCGTAGGTGAAAAGACTGAGAAATGTCCTGTCACCGTGAAGCCGAGACCTGTGGATTTCATACTTTGCGAGGAGGCTTCCAAGTCATTGAAAGTCGGCGAGACATGGCAGGTTCCTGCCGCCGTCAGTCCGGCGGACAATGACGACACAATCATCTGGGCGAGCAGCGATGAGTCTGTCGCCGTGGTCGGGGAGACCGGTCTGGTCGAGGCCAAGGCGAAGGGTAATGCGAAAATCACCGCGAAATCCACATTATGGCCGCAGGCACACTACGGGGAGTGTGAGATTCTGGTTTACGAGGATGAGTCCGCATTGGACATGAAGTTCGCGACCATTCCTGCCGGATCATTCTGGATGGGAAGCCCGGACGGCAAGACCGAGGGACTTCCAAAGGAGCCTCGCAGACTTTATAACGAGACCCGTCACAGGGTGA
The DNA here is from genome assembly GCA_002314195.1 of Bacteroidales bacterium UBA1077. Classification (GTDB taxonomy): domain Bacteria; phylum Bacteroidota; class Bacteroidia; order Bacteroidales; family UBA932; genus Cryptobacteroides. The sequence continues at coordinate 3,353 of DCCQ01000090.1, forward strand.
CAATCACAAAGTCCTTCCAGATCGGAGTGTACGAGGTTACAAACGCTCAATATGCCAAGTTCCTCAACGACACTGGAGTGAAAGAAGACGGAAGGTCAACCTCGACACAGGTGGAACTCCTCTATGCAAGCTCCGGCTCTTATGATTGGGGGCTTCACTACGAAGCCGAGGCGAAGAAGTGGGTTCCTGTTTCCGGCTATGAGAACTTTCCTGTGGTTTTTGTCAATTGGTACGGTGCGTCTGAATTCGCTCAATGGGCAGGAGGTTCTCTGCCAACTGAGGCTCAATGGGAATATGCCTGCCGAGGCGGGAAAGATGACCTTCCGTTCGGAATCGGCGACGGCAAACACCTTGACGGCAGCATGGCAAACTACAGGTGCAATCAAGCCTATGATTATGACAAGGGAGGGACAAGCGCCACCGGTGACAAGCCTCTTGGAAAAACAGTCGAGGTCGGATCTTACCAACCTAACGCCTACGGACTGTACGATATGCATGGAAATGTCTCTGAATGGTGTTCAGATTACTTTGTGTATGACCTTGGCAAAACAGAGGCAACAGACCCTGCAGGTCCGAAATCATCAAGCGATGACAAGAGGGTCGCAAAGGGCGGAAACTTCGACATTTCACCTGTACAATGCCGATCGGCAGCCAGAGAAGGGTATTCCCCGGTAGCGACGGAAGGCCAGAAATTCGGCTTCAGGATCGTCAAGCCTGTCGAATAGGCAAAGCGCAATAGATCTAAAGAGACCTGACGGCAAATCTCAAACCGCCAGGTCTTATTTCTTTACCGGCCTCAATCGGCTGCTACATAGAATAACATTCAAAATAATGTTCAGCACATTGAATTAAATCGATTTTACAATAAAATAATGCTGGAAGAAGGAAATAATATCTTATCTTAAGTGTTAAGAATTTCAAAACAAAACTGGATTAAGAACAGAAGAGAGGACGTGGTGGACAATGACCTTAGTCCGCCATCGCAAAAACTGGTTGACAAAATCGGAGACCCAGCGTATTCTACATCTCTGGTGCTTCGGACTCCCACCCAGACGCATTACGCAAGGCGGACTCTTTCAGACGCAACACCTTTAAGATCAAACCAAATATAGTTTATTTATAAAATAAATACAATTTCACTTGTATTTTACAGGAATTATTTATACCTTTGCAGCATGATTAACAAGAACAACATAACTTTCGCATCTTTGGATAAGTTGTTCGCCAGCATATATCCCAAGATTGAAGCTGAGCTTATGACGGATCTTTCCATCAGAATAACCCTGCGTCCGACCGTCATTGACGCTGCCCGCGTCCTTGAGATTGGAGAGAAAGATGTCGTGGATATTCTCAGAGCATCAAGATGCATCTCAAGAATGGATGCCATATATGCATACGAGGAACCTGGAATGCTGCTTGACGAGCGTTCTGTGTCGTGCTTGATGAAATTCAACAGAAAAAAGTTAAACAAGTATTACCGTTCAGCCCAAAGGGCTACCAAGTCAATGTCCGAGGAAGAAAAGAGGACGTTCGACAATTTCGTCAGACTTTACACCAAGGCAAACAAATCAAAATCTAAACATAGAATCGATCAGCACAAGATCGATAAAGCGTTCCTGAAAGAGCTGTTCCAATCACAGGACGTGGGTATAATATATTCAATGACTCAGGCAGAGATTGATGTGCTCAACGAAGTAAGGAACAGCGTGTACTATCATGTCATTGTCAACGACACATTGGCTTATGATGTCATTCCAGGAATCATGTATGATTGGGTGAGGTCAATGGCCGCATTGCGATGCCATATTTTTCCTGCCGAGCCAGACGACAATAATCATTCTTTAAGATCGGATATTTTATCATATTATTAACCGCTTCTGCGTTTTGGCGCAGAGGCCAAAACGCAGAAGAAGATGAAGAATGATTTAATTGACATTGATTTTTCGAGGCTGGAGAACAACCAGCGAATCACAAGATTGTATCATGATGGGCGGTTTGACGAGGCTCTCAAACTGATAATCAAAGAATTTGTCAGTGATCATAGAATCCTGACGTTAATTGAATAAATTATTGCTGCTATGGAGATTGGTACTGCTATAAAAGGACTGCGCAAGAGCCGTGGGATGACACAGAAAGAATTCGCCGAGAAATGCGGACTTTCCGCCAATGCCCTCTGCACTCTTGAAAGGAACGCATCTTTCCCCACAAAGGATACCATCGAGAAGATTTGCGCCGCCCTTTCCATTCCTGTTTCATATCTCCTTTTCTTATCGATAACGGACGAAGATGTTCCTGCAGAAAAACGAGTAGCCTTCAAGGCTCTTGAGGAACCGATGAAGGCGGTTCTTCTGTCCGAAATCGGGAAGTGATGTAGCTATAGATAATTAGACTTTTTAAAATTTTGTTGCCATGTAGAAAGTGATCTTCAAGGCACAAAAAAAATGGAGCGCGAATCTTGGCGGACCAGAGCTCCATTTGGGTGCCACAGACTGGAAATTCAGGGATCAGTCGCCCCTGACGACACGCCGCGGCGGTTCAAAGGTAGGGATTAATTCTCAATCCCGCAAAAATACCCGACAAAATCGCTTTGCGCGACCGACGGCGCGCCCCCGGCAAAGGAGGGCGGCCACATTTCAATCCGGGCCACAACCCCGGACAAGTCAAACTTATGCATACTCAGAGCCTCCTGTGCCCTGACATGCGC
>DCCQ01000118.1 GCA_002314195.1 Bacteroidales bacterium UBA1077
CACTGTCAAGTTGAATTAGGCAATCAACTGCTTATTCTGTATAATAAATTCCAAAAAGAGAATGAATCGTTAAATTGCTCCGCTCTAATGGTATCTCTTATGAGAAGAATGTGACTGAACAGATAAGGAACGGCCTATATCCCCGTTTGTATGTTCCGACGCAGGATTTGCATCTGTTTAATTTATAGATATATCGCCATTTTCTAGTACAAATATGGTACTAAATACCACAAAATACCCATAAATACTCGTAAGTCACCAACGAAATAAAACGATTCCAAAATTCCTTGCCTTGTCGTAAAAAAGTTGTATTTTTGCGACAAAATATTACCGAGATAATGACTCAAAGCATTGAAAATACAATTCTTAACTCAATAAAGAAGCGCGGAAGAGGAACAGTGTTTTTCTCGTCCGATTATTCAAAGGTGGGGGAGAAGTCAGCAGTCCTCAAAGCGTTGGAAAGAATGGCGGCCGGCGGGACCATCGTCCGGGTAGCAAGGGGCATCTATTGCTATCCAAAGATTGACAAGGAACTTGGGTTTGGAACACTATACCCAACTTACGAGGAAATTGCCCAGGCGATAGCAAAAAGGGACAAGGCGCGAATTGTTCCGGCTGGCATCTATGCGATGAATCGCCTTGGCCTGTCCACGCAGGTCCCGATGAATGTCGTGTACCTGACCGACGGCTCTTCCAGAAAAGTGGCCATAAACGGCAATAGGGGAATACAGTTCAAACACGTTGCTCCCAAGAACCTCGCTTTCCAAAACCAACTAGCGCTGCTGATAAATTCCGCATTGAAGGAAATCGGACAAGACAACATTACCGAAAAAGACAAGACTCGAATAACGTCATTATTGTCCAATGAGTCTAAAGACAGTGTGATGCAAGATGTTAAACTGATGCCCGACTGGATAGCATCAATAATCAGGGAAGCGTATGAATAGCTTTTGGCAGCTGAACGATGACCAGAAACGCATTGTGTTGCAGCAGACATCGATAAAAATAGGTCTGCCGGTGGAATCAGTAGAAAAGGATTTGTGGGTGACTGCTATTCTTCAAAGTGTATTCTCTCTGCCTTATGCAAATAAGTTTGTCTTTAAAGGAGGCACATCGCTGAGCAAAGTATGGAACAGGATTGAACGCTTTTCTGAAGACATAGACTTGGCCATAGACCGCAGCCAGTTCGACCTTGAAGGAGATTTGACGCTCAGACAGATAAAGACGCTCCGCAAGAAATCTTCATTGTTCGTAAAGGAACGGATCTCAGCGGACTTGACAAGAGTTCTTGAGACCTCAGGCCTTCTTCAATGGTGCGAGGTGGAACCTGAAGAAGACGGAGAAGGGGACAGGACATATCCTGAGCCAAGAAGAATCTTCGTGAAATACACTCCTGTGTTGCCAATCGCTGCCGGATATGTGAAACCGGTCGTGATGCTTGAAATAGGCTCACGATCTCTGTTCGAGCCATATGAATGCCGAAAGGTAAGCAGTCTTGTAAGTTCGGCGACAACAATAGACACATCAGTTTGTGACGTGGATATTCCGACAGCAGTCCCAGAGAAAACATTTCTGGAGAAGGCATATTTGATACACGAATTATTCTCTACCGATGCCGGTGCAAGAGCTGACAGAAAGTCTCGCCACCTGTATGATCTGGAAAGAATGATGGACTGCGACTTTGCGAAAGCAGCCATAACAAATGATGAACTGTGGAATACGATCCATCATCATAGAGATGTGTTCACGCATATGAAGGATGTAGATTACTCTCCAGACATCCGAGACCGCATAATCCTCCTTCCTTCGGAAAGCATCCTCGGCATCTGGCGAGCAGACTATGAGGCAATGCGCGGGACAATGATTTATGGGGAATCAGTTCCATTTGATGACTTGTTGGCAAGAATGGAGGTACTTCAGACGAGGTTCAGAAACAGATAATGGTGAGAATGTTCAAATGAATGAGATTCCCAAAGATTATAATCAGCTGCCTATTCGGTATAAAGAACTTCAAAAAGAGAATGAGTCATTAAAAACATTGCTCCGCTCTCACGGTATTTCTTATGAGAGGAATATAGTTGATCCAGAAATAGACAACCGATATTCCCGTTTGTCTATTCCTGAAATAAACTTATCACTTGATGATAGGGTGAAACTCTTTCAATCCTATTTCAAGGGACGGGAAGATGTGTTCGCCCGCAGATGGTTCAGCAAGGCAACGGGAAAGAGCGGCTATCAACCGGTTTGTAAAAATGAATGGCGACAGAATATATGTGACAAGAAGAAATATAAGTGCGCGGATTGTCCCAATAGATGTGTTGCACCACTCTCTTATAATGATGTTTATCGTCATTTGGAAGGTAAAGATGAGAGTTGCTGTGATGTGATAGGGATCTATCCCATTATGACAGACAATAAATGCGTGTTCCTCTGCACTGATTTTGATGATAAGAGTTGCACATATGGATATAAAGACGATGTGCTTGCATTTGTAGGCGTGCGCAAGGAGTGGAATGTTCCGTATGCCATAGAGCGTTCACGTTCCGGAAATGGCGCTCATGTGTGGATATTCTTTGATTCTCCCATTCCTGCTTACAAGGCAAGGAGATTGGGCAATGCATTATTGACTGAAGCTATGAACAGTGATGGGCGGATGTCGCTCCAATCATACGATCGTTTCTTCCCCAATCAAGACCATCTTCCGGATGGTGGTTTGGGGAACCTTGTCGCATTGCCTTTACAGGGAAAGGCCAGACGCAACTTGAACAGCGTCTTTGTGGATGAGAATTTTCTGGCGTACAAGGATCAATGGTCATTCTTGCATGGCGTGAGGAAAGTGCAAGAGATGGAAGTGGACGGTTTGCTGGCGCTGCATATTCAAGAAGAACTGGGAGTACTGACTACATCAAGCGAAAGCAAACCTTGGGTGGTTCCAACTCCGCAGAATATCGGCAAAGATGACTTTTACGGGAAATTGACAATAACAAAGGCCGATAAGATTTATATTCCGTTGAAGGCTGTTTCGGCAAAAGCGATGAATCACTTGAAGCGAATGGCGTCGTTCAGAAATCCGGAGTTTTACAGCAGGCTGGCCATGCGTTTTTCCACATATTCAGTGCCTCGAATTATTTCGTGCTTTGACATTACAGACGATTATTTGGCGATGCCCCGCGGCTGTTGGGATGCCATTGAAGATTTTCTTACAGAGAATAATGTGATGTTTGATGTCACCGATGAGACAAACCACGGAAATCATATATCCGTTTCATTTAGAGGCGAAGAGCGTAAAGAACAGTTGGAAGCCATTGAGGCAATGCTTGCTCACAACAATGGCGTGCTTCACGCTACAACTGCTTTCGGAAAGACGGTCACGGCAGCTGCAATGATTGCCCGGAAGCAAGTGAACACACTAATTCTTGTCCACTCAAGAGCTCTGCTCGCCCAGTGGCATCAACGGTTGAGTGAATTTCTTGCTATTGACTGCAAAGCGCCTGAACAACCGAAAAGGCGCGGACGAAAAAGAGCGTTTTCACCTATAGGTTGTTTGGATTCTACAGGTAACACATTGCATGGCATTATTGACATAGCCCTTATTCAATCCTGCCTTGACGAAGGTAATGTCAAACAATTCGTGCAAGATTATGGAATGGTGATAGTTGATGAATGTCATCACGTTTCGTCGGTCACATTTGAAAATGTGCTTAAGAGCGTGAACGCTCAATGCGTATATGGCCTTACAGCCACACCCATTCGCAAAGATGGTCACCAACCAATCATATTCATGCAGTGCGGTCCAATCCGTTATTCGGCCGATGACAAAAGCCAGATGTCAGCACAATCTTTTGAGCGCTATATGATTCCGAGATTTACATCGTATCGTCCACTCACTCGCGAAAAGCGTAATATATCTTCATTATATGAAAGCCTTTCGGAAGATGAAATTCGCAATAACCTCATTGTTGATGATATTGTAAAGGCTGTCAGCAATGGCCGGACTCCTATTGTATTGACAAATAGAAAGTCGCATGTGGCTATATTGGCGGAAAAACTGTCTTCGAAAGTCTGTCATACGATAATTCTGACCGGCTCGGGGTCGGACACGGAGAAGAAAGAATCGTTGCAACAGCTCCAGAATATTCCACCTGAAGAGCCATTGGTTATTATTGCGACTGGTAAATATGTCGGAGAAGGTTTTGATTATCCGAGACTTGACACGCTTTTCCTCGCATTACCGATTTCCTGGAAGGGACTTGTCGCACAATATGCCGGCCGTTTGCATCGTGAATATGTCGGCAAGAAAGATGTGCGTATCTACGATTACATTGATATTCACGAGCCTGTTTGCGACAGTATGTATCGGAAACGACTGAAAGGCTATGCGTCAATTGGCTACAAAACGTTAACAAAAGGCCTGTCAAGCCTTTTCGTCGAAGACATAGAAACGGATGCTGTCGCATCGGACGAATATATATTTAATTAAGACTTTCCCAACGAGTAGTACTATACGATGACCCTATCTGTAGGCATATCTGAGGCATATTCCAGAAATTTTGCTCCGACTACGGCCGGAAGCCGTTCGGAGCAAAAGCATTATCTTTACATCAAAAGTGAATGAATATGACAAAGGAAGAGAATTATCTTGCGGTGTCGCATCATCGGACGTACCGATGCTGCACCCTTATTCATGCGATTATTCAATATATTAACAATTAAACATTTATGCTAAAATTTATCGTAAACTTCGCGGTTTTGGCGACAATGATCTCCGTCGCCGGATGCTGCCTGAAAACAGAATCCAAAGTGAACGAAAGCAATGCTGTTGTCGATGCCATTATGGCACGCCGGTCAATCCGCCACTACACAGACACTCCCGTCAGCCGGGACACTCTTGAACTTCTTGCCAAATGTGGAATCAATGCCCCTAATGCCAGAAATTTACAGGAGTGGGCTATCCGAATCGTTGACAGCAAAGATTTTTTGGAAGGAGCCACTGAGGTCATGAAGGCAGGCATGCCGGCCATCGCCAATCAGGACGATCCGAAATTCCGCAACGGCTTCCGTAACGCTACCGCTGTCATATTCGTGGCCGCACCGGAAGATCCTTCCGGGATGCTTGACGTCAATGTCGGTGCGTTGTGCGAGAACATTTGCGTCGCGGCGCAGTCCATGGGACTCGGAAGCGTCATCATGGGTGGCCCGATAATGTTTCTGAGCAACACCCCGGAAGCCAAGCCATACCTTGACCGCCTGAATCTTCCTGAAGGCTACCGTCTCCGCATCTGCGTCGGTGTCGGCTATCCTGACGAGACCCCGGACGCCAAACCGCGTGACTAAAGCAAGGTGAGGTTCGTGGATTAGTACGGAAGGACTGAATCAGATTCATGAAAGAACTCAAAGTTGTCGCCGCCGTGATATTCCAAGACGGCAAGGTCTTCGCCACGCTGCGTGGCTATGGTCCTTACAAAGATGGATGGGAGTTTCCCGGCGGCAAAATCGAGGCGGGGGAGAGTCCGGAGGAAGCGCTCCGCAGGGAGATTAGCGAAGAGTTGGAAACCGAGATAGAGGTCGGTGAGTTAATTGACACCATTGAATATGACTGCCCTGACTTTCATCTTTCGATGAAGTGCTTTGCCTGCAGGATCATCTCCGGTGATCTTCATCTTGTCGAGCACGAGGCGGCCCGTTGGCTGAACGCCGGCCAACTCGATTCCGTTGATTGGCTTCCGGCCGACATCACTTTGATTCCTAAAATCGCACGTTTGCTGTAGGGTTTGTTTGAATCACTGAAACCAAAGGTTGCACTCAAGCATCACCTGAAACAGGAGATCTTCCGGAGTGCGGTCAGGCTTCACATTGTCCTCGAACAGAGTGGCTGCGGAAGAATCCTCTGGTGTGTAATAGACATCCTGTATGTTTGATGTGTCAAGCTTAAGGACACGGAAACCGACGTCAAGTTTATGCCGTTCCGCCTCATTGTCGAACAATCCATTGTCGGCCTTACTTGCAGCCTGTTCCTCCAGAATCTTCTTGCCGGCCCTGCGGATGCGCTCCTTGCCGATTT
>DCCQ01000099.1 GCA_002314195.1 Bacteroidales bacterium UBA1077
TATTGATTTAATCTCTCTGGAAGTCTTCTTCCGGGCTATAATAACAAAAACTGGTATGATTTCAGCGTGTCTGCCGGAATCTTTAACAACATATTGGTATTGCGGCAGTCGGTTGAGAGCCGTACCTTTGCATCCGGATAGTGATTATCGTCACAAAACAAGAATCTTTTAAGCCAAATGAAATGAAAAAAGGTCTGCGGTCGGGAGACTCCGGATCTTTTTTGTTTTGTCAGAACCTGTCGACGCGACTTTTTCAAAATATTACGAAATTCTTGTAACAATCTATGAAAAGATTCGTTTATATTGCGAAACGACAAAGAAACGATGACAAGAGAAGAGTCCATAGCATTCTACAAGGCACACGCCCGCAGGCTTTACAACACAAGCCTGCGGATTGTCCGCGACAGCGGCGAGGCTGAGGAGATCATGCAGGACACCATCCTCAAGTTCATCTCATCGGAAATCGTTCCCAAAGACGAGGCGCAAGTGGCGGTGTGGCTCAGCCGGACCTGCATCAGGAAATCCATCGACGCGGTCAGGCGGAAAAGACGTGAAAGGCTTTTCCTTGATGAATATGCCACCGATGCTTCTGGTTATGACAGCGTAAGCCCTGTTGAGTTCTCGGGGAATGCCTCAGAGGCAGCAGAGATTCGCAGGGCTATTGATGAGTTGCCTGGTAACTACAGGATGATCCTGAACCTTGTACTTCTGGAAGGGCTTGACTACGAGGAGATCGCGGCCATGACAGGAGAGCGTGAAGGCACCTTGAGGACACAGTTTTCAAGAGGCCGGGCAAAATTGGCCGAGAAATTAAAGAAAATGGAATATGACCGACTTTAAAGAATATATAAACAACAATCCAGCGGTTCTGGACGATCAGGAAGTTCCTTCTGGGCATGAGTTCCGGTTTGAGGCCAAACTTGACGCGATGCTGGAGTCCGCACAAAAAAAACGGACGGACAAGGCAAGCCGCCGGAAGAGGATATTCACGGGAATATTCAGTGGAGCTGCCGTCGTGGCCGCAGCCGCAGTCGCCGCAGTGATGTTCATAAACCGTCCTGTCGGCAAGGTTGATTGGTTCGCCGGTGTGGCGAATGATCCAAGAGCCGTGTATCTAGCATATTCAGAGAAAGTTACATCTATGTATAGAGAGATATTCACAAGGGATCTGGAAAATCATTGGGAGACGACGGTGAGCAGCATCGCTGAGGAGACAGTGCCGATGATTGATCAGTTGCCGGAAGAACTTGATGATGCGGCAAAGGCGGTCATATTAAAAGAATATTATGGAGAATTACTTGACGGACTAGACAAGATCAACAAAATAAAAGAGTTATGAAAAAGTTTATGATTTTAGGGGCTGTTGCGCTCCTTATGTTCACTGCGAACGGCCTTAACGCCAAGGCTGAGTACCCGGCAGGATCGTTGTATCTGACAGCGGCATCAAAGGTTGATGTAGACTACACAAAATGCAAGTTTAACTGCAAGAATTTCACGGAACTGGACCTGAGCGGAGTTGTTGAGGTGAACCTTGTCAAGTCAGATTCTTACAAAGTAGAGGTCACACTTCCAAGCGTGCTTCAGGAATATCTTCTGGTGTACGAGAGTAACGGAGTGTTGAAGATCGGTTGGAACAAGCAAATACCTTCTAAATTGCATAAGCGGTTGGGAAGTTGGACGTGCAAGGCTGAAATCGCCATGCCAGAGCTTCGCAAAGTGGAAATGTCAGGAGCGACGAGCCTGAGATGCGATGACACATTTGAACTTGGCAGAGGCGAGATTTCTTTGGAACTGAGCGGAGCCAGCCACATTAAAACTTTGAATGCCAATGCTGGGAAGTTAGATGCTGAGATAAGTGGGGCGTCCTCTTGCGTGGTGTATGGCAGTTATCATGAAGCAGAGCTCGATCTTTCCGGAGCGTCCAAGACAAGCCTTGACGGAGATTTCGGGAAAGTCGAGCTTGACGCTTCGGGGGCATGTGAGGTAAACCTTAAGGGGACAATAGAAACACTTGAAGTTGATGCTTCCGGAGCTTCAAATGTCAAAGCGATGAATGCAGAGACAGAGAATGCCATCCTTGAGACATCAGGAGCGGCAAATTGCAGTGTGAATGTTACACGTTCAATCATGGTTGAGGATGCGACTGGAGCGTCAAACATCAGATATAAAGCCCCTAAGGACTTGAGTGTGATGATCAAGTCCTTAGGAAGGGCGGTCTCTGTCAAGAGAGTCGATTGATGATTTCAGGCTGACAGGAATGCATTGACAGGCTCAGCGACCGACCTACGGTCACTGAGCCTTTTGATGTACTGTGGCGGCAAGAATGCCTAGAATTTTCACATTCGGATCTCTGGACAGCTGGCCAGGGTTTGTTCCCGGCTCCCCTTCCGGAACTTTCAGGCCACGGGCGGCATAGAATTTTGTCCAGAACTCAGTCACATTGCCTGTGCTGTCATGGAACGACATCGGGACAGTGTTGAAGACAAAACGCTTGGATCCGATTCCGGAAGTGTCCACATCTGCTCCTTTTCCTTTTCCTTCTCCTTCTCCTTTTCCTCCACCGTACCTGTCCATGAACACAAACGACTTCTGCACAAGCTCTGAACAGTACACCGCACTGTCACTCGGCATGAATATGTCATCGTAAGGTCTGCCAAGTAACCTTCTCGCATTCTCCACGCTCGCCCCGACATCCAATCCGTCTATCCTGCCGACAAGCACGGACTCCCCGTCGCCCAACCTGAGCATAAAACTATCCAGCGGGTGTTCCACTACCCCATATTCAGGAATCGCCTCAATGATGTTTCCTTGCGAGTAAACCGCCACATGATCAATTCCAAGCCCGTCCACGCCGCTTGTCACAATGGTGATGTTGTTCCCATGTCCATTCACGACAAAAAGCAGGTCACCGTCACTCAAGTTTCCGGTCGCTAAGCCATCCGTGCATCCGATGGCTCCAATGGCTAATGCTCCAAAAAGCACTTTCACCAATATCCTATGAATCCTCCTCATCATCTTTTTCACTGTTCGCTGTCCTGAAAAACGGCATGATAACTCCCTTCTGGTTATTTTTAACGCATGCGTCTAACCGATGCAAAAATAATGAAATCGCCACAGAAACAAGTCCATAATCAGACAAATGTTGCTACTCGGGTACCCTCTGTCCCTATATAACTGGTGAAGCGCGAGACATTAATCAAAGACTTAAGGCCTACCTTTCAGCGACATCGCCGCACACCTTGAAACACAACTTCTTGACAGACAACTGAATGCCACTCCAGGTGTGAATGCTTTGACACACCTGGGAGACTCAACC
>DCCQ01000088.1 GCA_002314195.1 Bacteroidales bacterium UBA1077
ACGAAGCCGATCTCCGCTCTCTGCGGACTGGCGCAAGTCGCGACAACCATCTCTGGACTTGCATAGTAATTCACCGGAGTGGAAGCGACATAAGAATCAAGGAAATAGCGGCTCATCGTCTTCTTCATGAAATCCACTGAATATGTCCCCTCAACCTTCCGCGGGCGGTAGGTGTCGTAGCAGTACCTCCATGTCTTGCTGACACAGTCGGTGAAGTCCACTGCCTCTCTGCCGGTGATTTCCCATTCAAGGATGACGCTCTCCCCGGCCTTGAGGTGCTGGAACGCCTGGACAGGCGGCGCGAGGGTAAGTTTTCTGATATAGGTCTTAGGTTCCTCTCTGTAAGGGAATCCGTAACGCAGCTCTGTTTTCCCGTCTTGATTCAAGAAACCGGTGTAGCCGATGGATGTCTTGCCGGAGACAATGACTTCACCTTCTTTGTGGGTGGTCAGGGCCTCGGAAGTGAAATTGCCTTTCCTTATGACCGAGTAGCTTTTCCCGTCTGACGGGCAGAAGACAGCCGTGAGCGGTGTGCTGAGCCGGTCTTCCCTCACAATCCAGCTGTCGGAAGTGTGGAAAGAAGGTGCGGTCTGGGGAGAACGAAGATTCTGACGGTACCAGAACCCAGGCATGTAGAACATGTTGTCGGAATGTGCGAGTCCGGTCGCATAGGACTCTCCGTAAGAGAAATTGACATCATCAAGAGCGGTTATCGCCACCCGTATCGCCTCTCCTTCCGGATTCTTGGTCTCGCTTCTGAATATGGCGACCGGAAGGCTTTCCGCCGCTGTCAGGGTCTGTTTTCCGTCGCCAGTGTTCACCGCAGTCAACTGGTGATGCGTGGCAGGGTTGCCCGGAGTCTTCAGGTCCAATGAATATGAGAAGGCGCTGGTGTCAAAGGCACTCTCTGAAGTGCCCGCCATAACGTCGAAAGTTCCCGCAATAAGTGCCGTGAACAGCACAGAGATCATTTTGTTGTGCATTTGTCAGTATAATATTTTGAGTTTGATGTTTTTGCTCAAAGAGGCTGTCCATAGGGGCAGCCTCTCAGCTTAAATATCTGTTGCTTTGCTCAAGCATCCTATTGTTCTATCAGCTGATAAGGTGTTATGATTTCGGATGAATTAACAGATACTTCATATATCCCGTCTGCATTTTTCTTGCGTATAAGAGGTACAATACGTGTCTGGCGTTCATCGGCCTTGTCACCGGGGCCCCATACATGATAGACATAGTAGAACTGCCCGTCCTTACCCTGAAAGATATCCCCATGTCCTGAACCCTTTTCTCCCACAATGTCACGTCTTATTATAGGATTTCCATCGTATTTTGTCCATGGCCCCATAGGTGATGAAGCTGTGGCATATCCGACGGCATAGTCCATATCCTTGTAATGATTGGCAGAATAGAATAGATAATATACTCCGTCCCACTTCACTACCGTAGGGCCTTCCATTATCTTACTCCTGTCGTAATTGTACATCGTCTCCCAGGATTGTGATATGTCAAGGCATTTGGTAAGGGACTTGCTGTCAATCGTTCCCGTCTCGATGTCGAACTTGGCTGCCCAAATGAAGTTGCCTCCGCCAAAACGTACATGATACAGGTAGTATTGCCCATCGTCATCCTTGAACAGATATGGGTCGATATTGCCTACTGAAGGGTCAATGGCAGTCGCCACATTCTGGGTGAATAGGCCTGTGATTTTGTCTGCTTTAGCAATTGCTGTCTTCTCATTTGCGGTATAGAGCAGTCTGTAATCATTCTCCGCAACTTTGAACCACTGAGGAGCCCAGAAGCCCGATTTTCCGAAAGCCGTTCCAAGATCAGGGTTAAGTATGAACCTATAGGTCTCATCTGACCCCGATGTCCATTCTTTCAGGTCGTCAGAGACCAATACCGTGAATCCGTGATTTGACTGGTCGCCTATCTGCGATGTCCCTGACAAATAATATTTGTCTCCGTCAAGGAAAATCGTAGGGTCAGCATAAGAGATCCTCTGTTTTATTACTATCGGAGTCTCTTCGCCACCTTTGTCTCCATTCCCGTTGCCTGAGTTACCACAGGCAACGGAAACAGCGACTGCTGATAAAATCAGAATTTGTGACAACTGAGTCATCATATCCGGATAATTCTAATTGTACCCATTGTTTTGGGTAAGATGGTCAATCTGTACGGCATCTGCTGGTATTGGCATAATCCAGCAATTGTCACCGCCCCATTTGTAGGAATATGTGACCTTTCCCCACCACTGGGTCATGCCGTTGACGCGGCCGTTGTCATCAGTTGTGGCAAACTTGAGATCTTTCCATGTCTTCCAGCGCAATTCATCAAAGAACACAACATCTTCGCCTACAAGCTCCCAATGGCATTCGTTCATGATACGCTTTCTCATGTCCTCCTGTCCGGAAACCTGTGTCGCAGCATTTGAATTCAACAGTTGTGCGCCAGCTCTCCCTCTTACTTCATTGACCTTCGATACGGCTCCAGCAATGTCTCCCTGCTCATTCAATGCTTCTGCCCACAGAAGCAGGATCTGGCCGTATCGGATCAGAGGAAGGTCTACAGGAGAATAGTTGACAATTATCTCCATGCCTTCACCGACGAATTTGCGGTTGGTGTAATACGCCATTGCTGTGATGTCTGTAGCATAGTCGTATGTCGGTGCATTGAGGGTACGGTAAGGGAAACGGTACGTATAGTCTATAGGTGTACCGCTGATGCCTCCGGAATATGTGCTGTACGGAGTGACGACTGAGACGGCAAGGCGCGGATCTCTATTTCCATATGCCTTCAGAATCCTTGCTTCGTTGCCTGTTGGCAAGTATTTGCTCATGTCAGCGCCATTGTTCTTAGCATTGGCGATCTCCGTGGCTGTGAGGTTGTCGCGATAGAAATACACTGCGCGCTCAGCAGGAGTCATCGAGCTGTATCCCGGAATATAGTCATCCCACTTAAAAGGACTTCCGTCCGCATTTTCATACGAATCTACAAAACGAGGATTTACGATATAATTGGTCCATCCGAGTCCTACTCCGGAACCGTCATCAGGAAGACACCGGCCACCGTAGAAATGGTTTTTCTGATGAGAACTTGCACCATTGTCTGCGTCTGTACATGAAAGCGAGAAAATCATTTCGTCACAGTGTTCATTCTCGAGCTTGAAGAGCTTTTTGTAAGAATCAGCCCCGCCTGCTGTGTAAAGTCCGTATCCGCAGTCCTTTACCTTCTGGAAATCGTCAGCGGCCTTTTTCCATTCTTTCTTCCACATGTAGACCATGCCGCGGAGAGCGTATGCGGCACCCTTTGTTACATGTCCGTAATTATTGTCATTGGCGCTGTACTTTTCGGGAAGATTAGGGTCACCTATACACTGGTTCAGGTCATTTATGATATTGTCCCACATCTCTGCCTGAGTGTATTGCTTGGCATCCTTGGTGTCATCTGTGCTGCTCAAAGCCATTGTGTAATACGGAATGTTGCCATAGAGGGCTGTCAGTCTGTAGTACCACCATGATCTTAGGAATAGTGCCTCTGAAACCAGCCTTGACTTCTTGGCCTCATCCATTCCAGGGACGTTAGGCATGTTAGCGATTACGTCATTTGCCCTGAATATGCCACCATAATATACCATCCACCAGCGCGTGCTGCCCCTGTCATTAGTGGATGAGTTGTTGCCGAGTAATGAGCCGAATCCTCCGATCCAGTTGGCATCAAGATCCATCATGTAGGACCAGCAGTCCCACCATCCGAGCCAGGCGTCATTATAGCCGTAGTATAGAACATTATACAC
>DCCQ01000067.1 GCA_002314195.1 Bacteroidales bacterium UBA1077
TGTCATGGATGTTTCATATTCATAAATTTTTAATGATTGATGTTAGTGTTAGTATTTTATAGATGTCTTTTCGCATTCGGTTCCGACATTTGCAAAGTTAGGCGGCATTCCCCAAAAAGAATATGGCAAAAGGGGCAATTTGTGCCTTTTCAGCCATATTTCCGCCAAATCCTTGCCTTCAGGCAGATCTGCCACCCTAAAAATCTCCATTCCATCCTCTGGCTTCCGCGGCCACTCTTCACCATATTCAATTATGAATATCTCAAAAGCAATCCGTCTAAGAGTAATGCCTATAATGCCTATAAAAGATTAAGTTTGAATATTTCAGAAAAAATGCCTATCTTTGCGACCCCTATGTTGTGTAGGGATCGCAATATTTTATGTTAAACCATTAAAGATCAAGACAGTGGACACACTTAGCTACAAAACAGTCTCCTTGAACAAGGCAACTGTACAGAAAGAGTGGGTCGTTATCGATGCCACGGATCTGGCACTCGGACGTCTTGCCTCAAGAGTCGCTCTTGCCCTTCGCGGCAAGAACAAACCGGGATTCACCCCTCACGTTGACTGCGGTGACAACGTCATCGTCATCAACGCCGAGAAGGTTATCCTCAAGGGCAGCAAGATGACTGATCGTGTTTACGTTCGCTACACCGGTTATCCGGGCGGACAGCGTTTCACGACTCCGAAGGAGATCCTCGCGAAGAGACCTGCTGAACTCGTAAGGAGAGCAGTGAAGGGTATGCTCCCTAAGACACGCCTTGGTGACAAGATCATCAACAATCTGCATGTCTATGCAGGTCCAGAGCATCCTCACCAGGCACAGAACCCTAGAGAAATTAAGTTGAACGAAATCTAACAGAGCAAATGGAACAGAAAAACGCCCTTGGAAGACGTAAATCAGCCGTAGCTCGTGTTTATCTCGCGGCCGGACAAGGTAATGTCACAATCAACGGACGCAGTGTTGAGGAGTACTTCAAGACTGACGCCCTCCGTTACATTGTGAACCAGCCTTTCGCGGTAACGAAGACAGAAGGTCAGTTTGACGTGAAGGTTAACGTTGTCGGTGGCGGCACAAAAGGCCAGGCCGAAGCAGTAAGACTCGGAATCTCCCGCGCTCTCAGCGATCTGGATAGAGAGGCTTACCGCTCTGCCCTCAAGGCCGAAGGCTTCCTGACACGTGACTCCCGCGAAGTCGAGAGAAAGAAACCTGGTCAGCCTGGCGCACGTGCACGCTTCCAGTTCAGCAAGCGTTAGTCTTGCCTGGATTGTAAGGCTGCATAAGCTGGTTTATGAAAAAGCACAGTCCGGTGCTTCAAATCCCGCGGACTTTTCGCTGGATGAGAATCCGATGAACACTACCGGGGATTGCCGAGACTGCGGAAAATCTCAGAGATTGGTCAAGGACCACTGCTCGGGGATTGAAGAAAAGAGCCTTCAGACTGTCGGCAAAAGGTCTGGAGGAAAGTTTAAAACAAAAAACAGAATTTTAAAATGCCACGCACAAATTTCCAAGAACTTCTTGATGCAGGTGTACATTTCGGACATCTGGCCAGGAAATGGAACCCTAAGATGGCTCCATACATCTTTGACCAGAAGAACGGGATCCACATCATCGACCTGCACAAGACCATCGTCAAGATAGACGAGGCTGCCGATGCAATGAAAGAGCTTGCGCGTTCAGGTCGCAAGATTCTCTTCGTAGCCACAAAGAAACAGGCTAAGGAGATCGTTGCCGAGAAGGCTGCGGCAGTCAATATGCCATCGATAACCGAGCGCTGGGCTGGTGGAATGCTTACCAACTTCCCGACTATCCGCAAGGCTATCAAGAAGATGAACACCATCGACAAGATGAAGGAAGACGGTACATTTGAGAAACTCGCCAAGAGAGAGCGTCTGCAGATAACCCGTCAGAGAGAGAAACTTGAGAAGAACCTTGGCTCCATCAAGGACATGAGCCGTCTCCCGTCCGCTCTCTTCGTAGTTGACATCCAGAAGGAAGCCAACGCCGTCAAGGAGGCCAACCGCCTCAACATCCCGGTATTCGCATTGGTTGACACTTGTTGCGATCCTACCCCGATTGATTATGTGATACCGGCTAACGACGACGCTACGAAGTCGATCGAGACAATCATGAACGTTCTCTGCAAGGCCATCGAAGAGGGGCTTAACGAGAGAAAGCTCGAAAAGGAGAAAGAGGCCAATGAGGAGGCTGCCGAGGGCGAGGCTCTCGCTAATCCTACAGGTAAGAAGCTTCGCGCCCGCAAGAGCGCCAAGCCGGTTGACGTGGAGGCAGAGGCCGCTCCAGCGGCAGAGGCTCCCGCCGCTGAGGAACCAAAGGCTGAATAATTAAAGGAGGACGAGTTATGGCAATTACAGCACAAGACGTAATGAAATTACGCAAGATGACATCCGCCGGTATGATGGATTGCAAGAAGGCTCTCGCCGAGGCTGAGGGTGATTTCGAGAAGGCAGTCAACATCATCCGTGAGAAGGGTAAGCTCGTCGCCGCCAAGCGCGCCGACCGCGAGACCTCCGAGGGTGCGGTTCTTGTCCGCATCAACGGGAACAAGGGTGTTATCGTATGCCTCGGTTGTGAGACCGACTTCGTTTCCGCCACCCCTGACTTCAAGGCTCTTGCAGCAGAGATCGCTGACGCCGCCATCGCGTCATTCCCTGCTGACATCGAGGGCCTGAAGGCCAGCAAGTGCTCAAACGGTCACACTGTTGAGGAGGAAATTTCCGCCCAGACTGGAAAGACCGGTGAGAAGCACGTTCTCGCTTACTATGCAGCCCTTGAGGCTCCGTTCATTGGTGACTATGTTCACTTCAACGGAAAACTCGGAGCTATTGTCGCATTCAACAAGGTTATCCCTGCGGAACTTGGCAAAGCTGTCGCCCAGCAGGTGACCGCCATGAACCCTGTCTCTGTCTCCGCCGCAGACTGCCCTGCTGAAGTGGTTGAAAAGGAGCGCGAGCTCGCTATCCAGAAGACCAAGGATGAGATGGTTCAGAAAGCTGTCGAGGCCGCTCTCAAGAAGGTAGGCATCAACCCTGCCCATGTTGACAGCGAGGATCACATCGAGTCCAACACCGCCAAGGGTTGGATCACACCTGAGCAGGCTGAGCAGGCACGCGAGATCATCAAGACCGTCTCTGCCGAGAAGGCCGCTTCACTCCCGGAGCAGATGATCCAGAACATCGCCAACGGACGTATACAGAAATTCTTCAAGGAGTCTACCCTTGAGGAGCAGGAGTTCGTGCAGTCTGATGACAAGAAGACTGTGGCCGAGTACATCAAGTCTGTGGATCCTGAGGCAAAGGTTGTGGCTTTCAAGAGATTCTCTCTCAGCGACTAATTGTCGGTTCAAAAGATAGGAAGGCTGGCCGGTAGGTCAGCCTTTTTTTATAACTTTGCGTTATGGATAGCAAACGATTTCTGGAGTGCTGCTGCACAGATGCGGCTGAGGCGGTCGAGGCCATGAAGGGCGGGGCTGGGAGAATTGAGCTTTGCGAAGACTTGCCCTGTGGGGGAGTGTCCCCAAGCCGAAGCAGCATCGAAGCGGCCTTGACGGCAGTGAATATACCCGTGAACGTGCTTGTAAGAGTCCGTGGCGGGAATTTCGTTTACAATGAAGAAGAGATTGAGATGATGGTGAAGTCTGTAAGGATGTGCCGAGAGTTGGGCGTGAACGGGGTCGTGGTCGGTGCGCTGAGAAATGATGGGAGCATCGACACTGAGACTGTCAGAAGATTGATGGCCGAGGCTGAAGGACTTCACATCACTTTCCACCGTGCCTTCGATGAGTGCGTTGATCCGTTCAAGGCGTTGGAGGACATCATCGTGCTCGGGTGCGACAGGCTTCTCACGGCCGGACATGCCTCGAACGTGAACATCGGCGAGCCAATGCTCAAGGAACTGAACAGCAGAGCCGCCGGGCGAATCATTATACTGGCTGGATCGGGTGTCAGACCTGGCAACATCGCCCGTCTGGAAGCGTCAACCGGTTGCAAGGAGTTCCACTCTTCCTCTCACGGCCCGGACGGCAGAACCTCCCGCGAAGTCGTTGCAGCAATGGTTGATAGATAGTCAATGAATATGCCTGAAAAACAAATTAATGCCATTCCGGAAGATGTTTCCTTATGGCAGATCTTCCTGGTTTTCGCCAAACTCGGAGCCTTCACCATAGGCGGTGGCTACGCCATGATTCCGCTGATCAGGGACGAGATGATCAAAAGGAACTGGATGACCGACGAGGAACTTCCGGACATCATCGCGATGGCCCAGTCCGCTCCCGGAGTGCTTGCCGTGAATATGTCCATATTCGTCGGCCATAAGCTCCACGGAGTGAAAGGCAGCGTCATCGCCACCTTGGGATCGGTGCTCCCATCGTTCATTACGATCCTGCTCATCGCCATGATCTTCACGAACTTCAGGGATAATCCCATCGTTGAAAGAATATTCAAGGGCATCCGTCCTGTTGTGGTGTCGCTGATCGCCGTGCCCATGATCAATATGGCCAGAAAGAACAACAAGACCTGGTGGGCATGGGCGATTTCCGCCGTCACGCTATTTCTTGTGGCTTTCCTCAGTTTCTCTCCGATCTACATCCTGCTTGTCCTGATCGTCGTGTCAGCGGGCATCGCTGTCATCAAAAACAGAAAGGAGGTGGATAATGACTGAGTTGACCCTTATTCTCCAGCTTTTCTGGGTGTTCTTTGTCATAGGACTGTTCACGTTCGGAGGAGGTTATGCCATGCTCTCCTTTATCCAGACACAGGTCGTTGTGGCCCACGGTTGGCTCTCTGAAAGCGCCTTCACCGACATCGTGGCAATCTCTCAGATGACTCCCGGACCGGTAGGGATCAACTGTGCCACATACGTCGGCTACGAGGTCCTGCATCAGGCTGGTGCGAGCCATCTTGTCGGAATCCTCGGCTCGCTGTCCGCGACGTTCGCCGTGATCCTGCCGTCCTTCATGATTGTTCTGGCTATAGTCAAATTCTACTCGAAATTCAAGAACAGCCGCGTCTTCGCAAGCGTTCTTGGCAGCCTAAGGCCTGCGGTCGTGGGACTCATTGGGGCCGCCGCCCTGATTCTGATGTTCAGCGTTGACTGGAACGGGATCATTCCACATGTCGGCATAGTAAAGGAGAACTTCCCGGACTGGATCAGTTGGGGACTGTTCGCCGCTGCTGTCGTTGCCTCGATGGTGTTCAAGGTCGGCCCTATCAAAATTATCATCGCCGGGGGAGTTATGGGACTGCTGCTGTATTGATAACCGAAAGATTTTCGTATATTTAGCATTTGTTGGCAGGTACGGTGAATGCCTGCGGCTTTTTTTGAAGAATTACTAGGAACATGAATCAACATTAAAATATTCAAAAATGAAGAAAATCATCTGCATCATCGCATCCGCGCTGCTCTTCGCATCATGCTCAATGAAGGCGAAGGAAGCCGAAACAGCGATCAATGTCATTCCTTATCCTCAAAGTGTTGAGATTGGGAAAGGCATGTTCAAGGGAGCCGGGGCAAATTTCAACTGTGATCAGGCCATTGACGAGGCGAGTCAGGCCATCATCAAGGAATTTGCTGACAAAATCACGTTCATCAGCGGAAGAATATGCTCTTACGCCACCCCTGTCGGCCTTTCAAAGGACTCCGGCAAGGTGAAAGGCTTCATATTCCTCAAAGACTCCACACTTGGCGAGGAGGAGTATTCAATAAACGTCACAAAGGCGAACTGCACCGTCCGCGCCTCTTCGTACAACGGTTTCCTCTATGCCATCCAGACTTTGAAGCAGCTGACGAGCGTCAGCATATTCAGTGAGGCTACGGATGCTTCGGAAAAGTTCCTCTTCCCTTGCGTGAAGATTCAGGACAAGCCACGCTTCGGCTACAGAGGCATGCACCTTGACTGCTCAAGGCATTTCTTCTCCGTCGAGGAGGTCAAGAAGTACCTTGATGTCATGGCCATGTACAAGCTCAACCGCTTCCACTGGCATCTGACCGATGATCAGGGATGGCGTGCTGAAATCAAAAAGTACCCTAAACTCACCGAGGTGGGAGCGTTCAGGAACGGGACCGTCATCAAGAAGGACTGGGGCAGCAACGACGGCATCCGCTACGGTGGCTACTACACTCAGGAGCAGATGAAGGACATCGTCGCCTATGCCGCCAGACTCGGCATCATTGTCATTCCGGAGATTGACCTTCCAGGTCACATGATGGGCGCTCTCGCCGGTTACCCTGAACTCGGCTGTACCGGAGGCCCTTACGAAGTCTGGACCAGATGGGGAGTCTCCGATCAGGTCCTTTGCCCTGGCAAGGAAGGAATGTTCACCTTCCTTGAGGACGTGTTCACCGAACTTATGGACATTTTCCCTTCTGAATACATCCACATCGGCGGCGATGAGTGCCCTAAGTCAGAATGGGAAAAATGCCCTGCCTGTCAGGCCAGAATCAAGGCTCTCGGCATCAAGGCCGACGAACATCACACTGCGGAGCAATACCTTCAGAGTTACGTGACAGCACGTGTCCAGAAGTTCCTGAACGATCATGGCCGCAAGATTATCGGCTGGGATGAAATTCTTGAAGGCGAATTGGCGGATGGAGCGACCGTGATGTCCTGGAGAGGCACTGATGGCGGCATCAAAGCCTCGGCTATGGGCTTTGATGTCATCATGACCCCTAACACATACTGCTATTTCGATTACTATCAGTCTCAGGATCAGGATAAAGAACCTTTCGGCATCGGAGGCGATCTTCCGCTGGAGAAAGTTTACGGTTATGAGCCTCTTGAGGGCCTTGACGCCGAACAGCAGAAGCACATCCTTGGTGTTCAGGCCAATCTTTGGACTGAATATATCGCCACGCCTGAGCATCTGGAGTATATGCTCCTGCCGCGTATGACCGCCTTGAGTGAGGTTCAGTGGTGCAGGCCGGAGGACAAGAATCTGGACAGGTACAAAGCCGCTCTTCAGGCCGAGTCCTTCAAGATCTTCGACATACTTGGCTACAACTACCGCAAGTTTTAATTCTAAGTGAATATGAAAAAGAACATTTTTACAATCCTGACATGTGTGGCCGCGGCTGCGATGCTTTTCGGTTGCGGCAACAGTGCTAAGAAGGCCGCCGCCGAGGCTGAGGCCGCCACCGAGAAGGCGCGTCTGGATTCAATCGCGGCCGAGGAGGAGGCTGCAAAAGCAAAGACAATTATGGAGACAATCGCGACTTTGCCGGAAGAACCGGTTTTTGACATTGAGACCAATTTAGGAACAATCAAGGTCAAACTTTACAGCAAGACTCCTTTGCATAGGGAGAACTTCGAAAAATTGGCTTTGGGTGGTTTCTATGACAGCCTTCTGTTCCACAGAGTCATCAATGGCTTCATGATTCAGGGCGGGGACCCTTTCACCAGAGACACTTCTGCGGCGGCTGTTGCAAAGTATGGTCAGGGAGGTCCTGGCTACACGATTCCGGCGGAGTTTGTGCCTGAATATACCCATAAGAAAGGCGCTATTGCCGCCGCTCGAAGGGGAGACGTGGCCAACCCGAAGAAGGAGTCATCTGGCTCACAGTTCTACATCGTGCAGGATGCGGGCGCATGTGCGCAGCTCGATGGAGCGTACACTGTTTTTGGAGAGACCGTCAGTGGTCTTGACATTATTGACAGGATAGCTCAGGTCGCCACTGACCAAAGAGACAAACCACTGATGGATGTCCGTATCAAAACCATCAGACTTGACGAAAGCTGTAAGCCAAAAGTTGAGTCTGCCGCCGAGGATGAGGCTCAAGAATCATCAAAAAATGCACAATAGCAATAGCCAAAAGGTCGAAAAATTGCATTTCCGTCTTTTAGGTCAGAAAAACAGAACTTTAGGATAAATTTTTCTTCCTTTCTATTGCTTGTTTTATAAAAAAGAT
>DCCQ01000008.1 GCA_002314195.1 Bacteroidales bacterium UBA1077
ACATTTCAAACAAATCAAAACAGCTTCTAAATGTCTGAAATGGCGGATGAGATTAGTCCTCGGAAAGCCAATCTTTCAGAGCGCCTTGAATATTCTTTCGCCCGCATATAGTTTTTGATCGCGGCATGATAGTCACCGGCATTATGCTGGACAGCGCCGAGGTAGTAACGGGCCATCATTCTGTCATCATCCGAGCCATGACTCTCATAGTAGTTCACGGCAGGAAGAATGACTGACACATCCGCGGTGTCAATGTGATTTCTATCCAAGGCCATGGTGTAAAGCAACGAATATCTTGCCCGCAGCTGCCTGGATCCCAAAGCGGACGTATCAAGCTGCTCAAGCACGGACAGAGTTCTGCCCGGGTTATCCCAAATAGATTCTTCTGCGATGTCAAGCGCATGGGCGGCATTTTTGTTTTCATAAGAGCAGCAGCAGACCGCCATGGCGAAAATCAACGCGGCACAGGCGTTGAATATCCGGAATAGTCTCATGGCACGAAAATATGAAAATATCCATGAGGCGAATTACAACGGATGGTTGCATGTTGACAGTTCAGGTTTCATGGAACAGAAAAATCCGGTCACTTCGACAAGCTCAGTGACCGGATTGATTACTATAGACTTGTGGAATCAGAAGGCGAAACCAACTCCTACATAGAAAGTGTTTCTGTAAGCCTTAAGATCGTTTTCCCATTCTGGATG
Source organism: Bacteroidales bacterium UBA1077 (assembly GCA_002314195.1). Taxonomy (GTDB): domain Bacteria; phylum Bacteroidota; class Bacteroidia; order Bacteroidales; family UBA932; genus Cryptobacteroides. Next base: position 705 of record DCCQ01000008.1, read on the forward strand.
CTTTGTCTTGTTCTTTATGCACTTTGTCAGACCAAGATCATAACCGGCTCGCAGCATTATCGCGTCCACGATGACAGCCGAGATTCCAAATCCCCATTGAGCGTCAAAGTTTTTCAGTGACGGGTATGTCTCCCCTTTGCTGAACATATTTCCACCCAGAGCCATATTGAAACGCGGGCCGGTAAACGCAGCTACACTGATGTTGGAATCAAACGGAAGCGTATACTTAATGTTAATCGGAACCCGCAGATAATTAGCACGGTAGGACTTGCTGCCAACAGGCAGTTCGGCATCCTTGCCGTAATGTATGAAATACAATCCCGGCTCGACAGTAAGGCCTTCTATTGTAGAAAAGGCATAGTCATAGTTGACTCCGAAATAGAATCCGGGAACACTTTCGTCCATGGACTTCTTAGAATCAGCTCCGGAAAGGCTGAAAGATGTGAATCCACCGCCGGCTGTCCATTTCTGGGCATAGGTGTTAGATCCAATAAGCAGCATCGAGGCTGCAAGCACGATTGTAAAAAACTTTTTCATATCCGTAATGCTTTTATTGTTTTCAATCCGAAGTCAAAGATACGGTATTTTCTCCATTTATGAAAAAACAGAATCCGGTTCACAGTGTCACTTCGACAAGCCCAGTGACCACAAACTCAGCGACCAAATGAGTTACATATCGGTCGCTGAGCCTGTCGAAGCGCTCTTTTCGGAAATCACTTACTTGATCTGGGGAAGTCCGAGATCCTTGAAGGTGCGCGGAGCCGGGGTCTTAGGGAGCGGCTTGCGGTCCTTGATCTGCAGGAGAGCGGTCTCGATGGCCTTGTCAAGCTGCTGATCCTCACCGGCATATTCCTTAATCGGATCATTGTCAAGCAGGATGTCTGGATCGACTCCGTGGTTCTCGACGATCCACTGTCCCGTTGCAGCATCGTAGTTCGTGAAGAACGGCACACGCACGTCAGTTCCGTCCATGTAAGGCAGCGAGCCACTGATGCCCACGATGCCGCCCCAAGTTCTGGTGCCGATCACGGTTCCGAGGTTGTTGGCCTTGAAACTCCACGGGAAGAGGTCACCGTCGGAGGCGGAATATTTGTTGATCAGCAGCACCTTAGGTCCGGTGTGCGTTCCCTCCGGGATGGTTCCGTTCTGGTTGGAGTTCCTGTACATCGTCATCCTGTAGACCTTGCGCAAAAGCCTCTCTATGACCATCGGGGAGATGTTTCCGCCACCGTTGGCGCGGTCGTCGATGATGAGTGCCTCCTTGTCCAACTGCGGATAGTACCAGCGGGCGAACTCGTTCAGTCCCTCCGGTCCCATGTCAGGAATATAGATGTAGCCGACCTTGCCGCCTGACTTCTCCTCGACAGTGCGGATATTCCTCATCACCCACTCGTAATGTTCGAGAGGATATTCATCGGCTATAGGTTTGACGACAACCTTGCGGCCACCGTCTGCGGCAGACTTGTTCACAGTCAGCTCAACGAGCTTGCCAGCCTTGCCGACAAGGAGTTTGTAGATGTTGTCAACGTCTTTAAGCGACTGACCGTCAATGGCTGTGATGAAGTCTCCCTCTTTAATATTCATCCCTGGTTCGGTCAACGGGGAACGGAGTTCGCTTCTGTAAACGGCTCCGGAATAGATGTGATCGATCTTGAAATAGCCACTCTTGTCCTTGCTCATCTTGGCTCCGAGAAGTCCCATCGGAATGCGCTCCGGCTTAGGGTAGTCGCCGGGATTGACGTAGGCGTGGCCGCTGGCGACCTCACCGATCATCCCACCGATAACGTAGTTGAGATCCAGACGGGTCTTGACGTAAGGCAGAAGGGCGGCATATTTCTCTTTGACCGCCTTCCAGTCGCGGCCGTGCATGTTCTCAAGATAGTAGCCGTCGCGGAACGCTCTCCAGACCTCGTCAAAGATCTGAGGCCACTCCTGGGCGTAGTCAACGGTCGTGTACATGTTGTCGAGGTCGATGGCCTCGCCTCCGCCGACTTTCGCTGACGGGAAGTTGACGGCTGTCCACTTGCCTTTGGCGGTCGAGAGAGCCTTCTTGTCGCCTGGACGGTAGATGACCATTCCGTCGGAGCACTGTTCGGACTTGCCTGTCTCGAAGTCAAACACTTGAGTGCCACGGCCATCCCTATACCAAAGTTTCTTGCCGTCGCTGAAGTACGAGCGTGAGCCACTGATCGGAAGCTTGATGGTCCTGTCAAGAAGGCCGTCCACGTCAATCTTCACGTCCATGGAGCTCTTGCCGGAAACCTTTGCGTCCTTCTGCTCTTTGGCAGCCTTGCCACCTTTAGCCGGCTTCTTATCGGCCTCGGCAGGAGCGGTGTCTTTCTCTGATTCATGAATATTCAAGGACTCGCTGTCGGTCGGAAGCAGCGGAGAAGGAGTTCCGGAAGCGAGCATCGTCATGTAGACTCCGCTTCTGTCTGTGTAGGCGAAGTTCCACTCGATCCAGCTGTAGATCGGACGGAAGTCGCGGTCGGATGTGAATATCAAGTACTTGCCATCGGAAGAGAAGGTCGGAGAGCCGGAATCGTACCATTTCTCCGTGACCGGATACTCCTTGCCGGAAGCGAGGTTGTAGACATAGACCACGCTCATCTTGTTAGGTGCCGGGCGGCTGTAGGTGAGCCATTTGCTGTCAGGGGAATATTCAACATCCCTTATCTCCTGCTCAGGGCACTGCAGCACTGTTCTGACGGTCTTGGCAAACGGATCGACCTCAACGATACGGTTCTTGCGGTCAGTGTAGAGGATGTGCCTGCTGTCAGGGCTCCACTGGAGGTCGCGGATGTAGGTGTCGTTGTCCTTGGTGATCTGGACAGGCTCGCCGCCGGCGGCGACATCGTAGAGGTAAACCTCGGTCTCTCCGGTTCCGTCACCGATGAAGGCGATGTACTTGCCGTCCGGGCTCCAGTCGGCGCAGCGCTCGTTGGAGCCTGGAGTTTTGGTGATGTTGCGGGTAATGCCCTTTCCGACAGGCACGTCAAAGACCTCGCCTCTGGCAGTCACGGCCATCCTCTTTCCGTCAGGGGAAAGGCTGAACGATGATCGGCCCTTCTTGCCGACATTCATCCTCTCGGAGCGGGCATAAACGAGGTCTGAGCCAAGAGTGATGTGAATCTGCTCCGTGGATTTCGTGGTCGGATCCAGTTTGTAGAGGTAACCACCTTTCTCAAACACAACGAGTTTGCCATTAGTGCTCGGGAACTTCACGTCGTAGTCATCGAAAGATGTCACCTTGGCCGTGGCCTTGGTCTTCGTGTTATAGACGAACAGATTCATCGTCATGTCGCGGTCGGAAGCGAAGTAGATCTCGTCACCGACCCACATAGGGAATATGTCCTGAGCCGGGTTGTCGGTGATCTTCTCGACTTTCTTGCCGTCATATACCCAGACCTCATCGGCCATTCCGCCACGGTAATATTTCCATGTCCTGAACTCCCTCATTACCCGGTTGTAGGCAAGTTTCTTTCCGTCAGGCGAATAGGAGCAGAAACCTCCTTCCGGAAGCGGGATCTCCTTCGGCATGCCACCATTGATTGAAACAGTCCAGAGCTTGCCGGAGAAGCCGTCGCCTGTGCGGTTTCTGAATATGATGTTCTTTCCGTCAGGTGTCCATCCCATCACGATGTTGTTGGGCCCCATCCTGTCGCCAAGGTCATCGCGTCCGTTAGTGGCCGTGTAGGTCAAACGTACAGGCTCACCGCCTCTGGCCGGAATGATGTAAACCTCGCGGTTGCCGTCATATTCCCCGGTGAAGGCTATTGTCTTTCCGTCAGGAGAGTAACGGGCGAACATCTCGTAGCCGATGTGTGAGGTCAAGCGGCGCGCCTCGCCACCTGTCAGCGGTGCCGTGAACAAGTCGCCAGCGTAGGAGAACACCACATCCGTACCGTTCGTCGCCGGGAATCGCAGCAGCCTTGCTTCATCGGCCGCTGAGCTTGTCGAAGCGGCTGCTGAAAGCACGATCCCTCCCCAAAGGAGTGTTAAAAACAATCTCTTCATAACTATCATAAATTATTGAATTTCACGTGTCAGCCAAAGTTTCAGCAGTGGATCCGAAATCGTGTACTCTCTGCCGACCTTGGTTATAAGATCCATTTCCAGAAGCTGCTTTGTCGCTGATTGAACCGAACTCGCGGACTTCAATCTATGCTTCTTCACAAATGCGGACGTAGTCAGGCCTTTGGCTACTCCCTCCGAATGAATGGCATATAAAAGTTCCTTCTGCTGCTCTGTAATGAACGAAAGTTGTTCGCGGATGCGTCTGGAACTCTCTTCAACAAACCTGTCAGCCATACTGTTCACGAGATCGATGTCCGCCGTACCTCCGGTAGATGTCTCCGCGAACGCATCGTGCATTATCCTTTGCACATAAGCGGTAATTCCCTCGAACATATCGTATGCCCTGAGAACTCCCTTTTCCGTGACTATCTTTCCATACCTTGAAAACAGATCTTGTGCAAACCGGACATAAACACTTCTGTCAATAGGTGCCATACTCAAATTGGTCGCACTCTGATAGAACGGCCTCTTTGCATCCAGAAATATCTGGTCCATAATGCGCCTCTCGCTGCCGGAAAATATGAAATTTGAGTTGGACGAGCGCTGAAAATTCGCCCTCAGAAGTGCCTCCACACCCTTCTCGCGATACTTCACGACCTGCTGAAACTCATCAATGACGACAATGCAGCGCCAGTCAGCCTTTTCAAGATATTCGAATATTTCCTCAATGGTATATTCCGGGGCCGTGATGTCTCCCAGACGGACGTTGAATGTCGGCATTCCGTTCACCGGATCGAACCCGAAACTTCCTTGAAGCGACCTTAGAGTTGAGGCGAAAGACTTCATCAACTTGTCACTATGTCTGGCGACCTTCTTGAACACCCCTGAGCCAAGTTCCATTATCAATTCCCGCAGGCTGGATGTGTGCAGGATGTCAACGAATATCACGAAAAACTCATCTTTCAGCCTCTCGTCATCAAAGCAATGATAAATCAGTTCCGTCTTCCCGACCCTTCTCGGAGAAGTCAGGACAACGTTCTCATGATTTAATATGCACCCTGTCAACCGTTTGGTCTCCACATCCCTATCGCAAAAACATTCCGGAGGAATCCTTCCCGCTATAAAGAACGGATTATAGTATTTGTCCATATTAGCTTCCATCAATGGCAAATATAGTAAAAATATTTCATCAAAATTATTTTTATAGAATAATTTTAATAAAATAAATATATCTACTTAAGACAGGAAACGCCCCCTCTCTAACTAATTTAATATAATTTTACTTCATATAAATTTATATAAAACACATTGCAACACGCTTTAGGGCAGAAAAGGCAAATGGCAAATTTTGGTAACGTGCAAAATTCGCCATTTGCCTTTTTTCTGACCTTCTGTCAGCGATTACTCAGTCAGGCCGCGAGCACGGAGGAGGGCACCGGGATCAGGCTGGGAGCCACGGAAGGAGAGGTAGAGGGCCATCGGATCCTCGCTGCCACCCTTCTCCAGGAAAGTCTGACGGAACTTCAGCGCGACCTCAGGATTGTATATTCCCTGCTGCTGGAAATACTCGAAGGCATCCTTGTCCAGAACCTCGGCCCAGAGATAGCTGTAGTAGCCAGCGCTGTAGCCACTGTTGAAGATGTGGTTGAAATAGGTGGTGCGGTAGCGAGGGATGATCTCATCAATGAGACCCATCTCCTTGCAGACCTTCTTCTCGAAATCAGCCACATTGGCTGCCTGGTCACCCTCGGAAAGCTTCGCAAGGTCAGCCTCTGTGAGCTCGTGCCACTTCATGTCCAGAATGGAGGCGGCGCAAAGCTCGGATGTCATAAAGCCCTGATTGAACTTGCTTGCGTTGTTGATTTTATTCACGAGAGAATCCGGAATGACCTCACTGGTCTTGTAATGCTTGGCATATTCGGCGAGAATTTCCGGCTGGAAAGCCCAGTTCTCATTGAACTGAGAGAATGTCTCGACAAAGTCGCGGGCCACGTTGGTGCCGCTGACTGAAGGATAGTGGCATTTAGAAAGAAGACCATGGAGGGCGTGGCCGAACTCATGAAACACTGTAAGGACCTCATCAATCGTGAACAATGCCGGAAGCGAGTCGGTCGGAGCGGTCATATTCCCGACATTGATGATGATCGGACGGACATCATTGCCCTCAGCATCAACATATTGCTCACGGAAATTCGTCATCCACGCACCACCTCTCTTCGAAGCGCGAGGGAAGTAGTCAGTCGTGAATATTCCAAGAAGGCTGCCGTCGGCGTCAGTGACCTTGAAGGTCTCGACCGCAGGGTTGTAAAGCGGCACATCCTTCAGCGGCTCGACATTGATGCCGTAGAGCTTGTGGGCGGCGAAGAATATGCCGTCGCGGACATTCTCCATCCGGAAATATGGTTTCGTCAGATTCTCGTCCAATGAATATTTCCGCGCGCGAACCTTCTCGGCATAGTAGAACCAGTCCCAAGACTCGATCTTCGAGCCGGCGGCCACCTTGCCAGCCTGGATGTCCTCGTCCATAACCTTCTGCATGTCAGCGATCTCCTCCTTGGCCTTGCTGACGGCAGGGCCTATGATCTTGTCAAGGAAAGCGTCAACGGTCTGCGGGTCGTGAGCCATCTTGTTGTCAAGCTGGTAGGCGGCGAAGTTGTCGAAGCCAAGCAGTTTGGCCTTCTCGGCGCGGAGTTTAAGGATCTCAAGGCAGAGAGCCTTGTTGTCATATTCATTGCCATTGTTTCCCCTTGAGGAGTAAGCTTTGAACATCGCCTCGCGGCGGCTTCTGTCCTCGCAGGAGGTCATCTCGGAGGTGTAGGATGAAACCGGGATTCCGAATTTCTCCTTGAAGGCATTGTTCTCTGCGAGCAGGTTAGTTCCGAATTTCTGCTGGGCGGCGGCGATCTTCTGGTTGATCTCCTTGAGCCTTGCCTGGGCGGCCTCGTCAAGGTCCACACCGTTGCGGGTGAAACTCTGGTAAAGTTTCTTGAGCACCATCTGCTGCTCTCTTGTAAGTCCACTCTGATCAGCGTCATGGACGGCCTTGACACGCCCGAAGAACGCCTTGTTCATCGAGATGTTGTCCTCATGTTCGGTCATCAGTGCGGTGGCCTCCTCGACGACCTTGTTCATCTCGTCGCTGCCTTCGGTCTCCTGAAGGTTGAAAAGGACGGCGGCTGTCTTGGTCAAAGTCTTGCCGGACAGCTCGTAAGCCGCCACGGTGTTCTCGAATGTCGGAGCCTCCTGATTGTTCAGGATAGTCTCAAGTTCCTTGTTCTGTTCCTCGATTCCGGCCTTGATGGCAGGAATATAGTCGGCAAGTTGAATCTTCTCGAACGGCGGAATGCCGTAAGGTGTGTTCCATTCCTCAAGGAACGGATTGCTCTTTGTCTGTGTGCAGGCTGCCATCATAGCGATCGCTCCAATTGCTAAGACTGTTTTTTTCATCTTAGTGTCAATGCTTTAAATTAATAGACTTGTTAATATTCAATATATTCCATAATAAGGCGGATTATGCCACAATCCATTTTTCAACGGTGCGGGTCCGGGAGGAGATGTTGACCCCGACCTTGACAAGGTTCTTGCCTTCCTCAAGTTTGTAAGGGAGCATATAGCCTTTTTCGTCAATCTGTTTCAAGGCTTCTTCAGCGGAGCCGTCAGCCTTGAACTCGAAGACATAGATGCAGTTGTCAGTGTGGCAGACGGCATCGGCACGGCCGATGGCGGACTTGACTTCGGTGCGAATGTAGAATCCCAACAATGAGAAAATCAGATAGATGATTGTCTGATAGTGCTTTTCGGTCTTGTTCTCCAGATCGTTCGGGATGCCGGCCAGATAGGCCTGAAGTTTCTCCATCGCAAGGTCGATGTCCTGAGAATCCATGGCGGCGTAGAAATGTGCCACAAATCCGGAGGCCGTTCCGGCTTTGCTTGGATATTCACCGAGAAGCCCCCTGGTGAAGCCAATCTTGACTTCCCTGTTCGGGTAGCCGAGGGTATAGAGTTGCATCCTCTCATCGTAGGATTTGATGGTAAGATAACCTGTCTGGTAGAGCATCGGCAGGGAGTTGTCGGAAAGCTCCGGGGACACATCGAAGTCTGACTGAGGGACGAGCGGAATGTTGTCCAAAGTGGTCTCGTCAATAGGATTGCGCCTCAGTCTCTCGACAAGATAGGTCGGGGTGCCGGAGTCGAACCAGTAGCTGCCGAAACGTTTCTCATTCAACGACTTGATAAGACTGAACGGATTATAGATGTCTTCTGACTCATCACAGAAATGATAGCCGTCATAATTATCCTTCAGCAATGCGAGAGCCTCATCATAGGTGACCTTCTGTTTATCAGCGAGCTCCTGAATCGCATCTGGCATACATCTTTCCAGTTCGCTCTGAGATATTCCACATATAGCGGAATATTCCGGCATCATCGAGATGTTCTGGAGGTTGTTCAGTTCACTGAATATACTGAGTTGCGCGAATTTGTTGATTCCGGTGATGAACACGAACCGCAGATAAGGGTCAAGACTCTTTATCGGGCTGTAGAAGTTCCTCATTATCTGCCTCAATGATGGGAGCCGTACCTTGTCGTTCATTACGTCAAGCAGTGGGGCATCATATTCATCAATGATCAGAACCGCCTGCTCCCCGGTCTGAGCAAACGCCTCTTTTACCAGGAACTCCAACCTTGCATTGACATCAATCTTGTCTATGCTTTGGTTTTTGCCATAGATGGTCTCATATTCAGTAAGCTTATAGTCAAGCTGACGCAGCAGTTGCTCCTCGTTCACGTGTTTGGCAGTGGACATGTCGAAATGGAAGACAGGGTGTCGCTTCCATTCCTTCTTCAATTCTCCCGCCTTGAGCCCCTCGAAAAGTTCTTTTCTCCCTTCAAAGTAGCAATGGAATGTCGATGACAGCAGCGATTTGCCGAACCGGCGAGGACGGCTTAGAAACACGTACTTGTAAGTCTCCGCCAAATCATGCACAAAACCTGTCTTGTCGATGTAGAGATATCCTCCTTCGACAATCTCCCCAAAAGTCTGTATCCCGATAGGATACTTTATTCTCTTCTCCTCCATAGCCTTTAACATTAATGTCCAATCCCAAAGATAATGCTTTTTCCACAAGGAACAAAGCCTTAACGTAAGCATTCGATAAAGTAC
>DCCQ01000010.1 GCA_002314195.1 Bacteroidales bacterium UBA1077
TTGCTTTTTGACTCTGCCCCCTGCTAAATACTTGATATATTTTGCAGATTGGAAAAAATGTCGTAATTTAGCACCGCTAATTGTGCAAATTTATATTCAATAATATTATGAAACGTATTTTCGCTATTCTTGCAAGCGCAGCGCTTGTTGCTTCTCTGTCCGTGGCGAACGCTCAGAAGAAGGACTTTGATCCTTATTGGTTCATGCAGCTTCAGGGTGGTGCGGCTCACACAATTGGTGAGACCTCATTCTCTGATCTTATTTCTCCATCTGCCGCTGTTTCATTCGGTTACCAGTTCTCTCCTGTTTTCGGAGCCAGACTCAATGTCAACGGTTGGCAGGCCAAGGGCGCTGTGAATGGCCCGACAACTGTCTATAAATTCAATTATATAGAAGGTGCCGCAGACCTCATGATTGACGTTGCTTCTATCTTCGCCGGCTACAAGTTCGACAGAACCCTCAACCCTTACATTTTCGGTGGTGTGGGTGTCAACTACGCTTTCAACAACGATGAGGCCAATGACAATTTCGATAGATTCGTTGACGGCTATCTTTGGCAGGACAACAAGATCTCTCCTGCTTTCAGAACAGGTGTCGGCCTCAACGTCAGACTTACTGATGTGATCGCTTTCAACGTTGAAGGAAACTGCAGCTTCCTTGATGACCACTTCAACTCAAAGAAGGGCTCAAAGGCTGATTTCCAGATCAAGGCTGTGGCCGGTCTTACCTTCAGTTTCGGCAAGGCTAAGCCGGCTCCTGCTCCAGTTCCTGTTCCTGCACCAGCACCTGTTGTGAAGCCAGAACCAGAACCAGAGCCAGTTGTTGAGGAGAAGGTTGAGGTTGTCCCTGCATTTGAGTCACTTTCACGCAACATCCTCTTCGTCATCAACAAGTGGGACATCCGTGAGAGCGAGCAACTCAAGATTGACGAGGTCGTAGAGGCCCTCAAGGCAAATCCTGACACTAAGGTTCGCGTTTCCGGTTACGCCGACAAGGCCACCGGTACCGCCAAGAGAAACAAGTTCCTCTCAGAGAAGAGGGCTGAGGTTGTCGCTCAGGCCATCGTTGACGCCGGTATCGACAAAGACAGAATCATCACTGAGTACTTCGGTGACACTGTCAATCCGTTCGAGACTCCTGAGGAGAACCGTGTTGCTGTCTGCCTCGTTAAATAATTGTGGCGCGGTAATTGAATATACAAAAAGGCTGGGTTTCAAACCCCGGCCTTTTTTTGAGAATGGAAAGAACAACAGTTAGTTAATAATTACTTTTTTTATTATGAGAATTGTACGTGTTACAGGCAGGGAGATCCTTGATTCAAGAGGAAACCCTACAATCGAGTGTGAAGTTGAACTTGAGTCCGGCATCATCGGCGTTGCTTCAGTTCCTTCTGGAGCGTCAACCGGCGAGAACGAGGCTCTCGAACTTCGTGATGGTGATCCTAAGCGCTACGGTGGGAAGGGCGTCCTCAAGGCTGTCGCCAACATCAACGAGAAGATCGCTCCGGAGATCATCGGAATGTCCTGCCTTGAGCAGAGGGCTATCGATGAGGCCATGATCAAACTTGACGGCACCGCCACAAAGAGCAACCTCGGCGCCAACGCCATCCTTGGTGTTTCCCTCGCTGTCGCTCATGCTGCCGCCAACTATCTGGATATTCCTCTTTACCGTTACATCGGAGGAACCAACGGCCACGTGCTTCCTGTTCCTATGATGAACATCATCAACGGTGGAGCACACTCTGACGCTCCTATCGCTTTCCAGGAGTTCATGATCCGTCCTGTTGGCGCGAAGAGCATCGCCGAAGGCGTAAGAATGGGAGCCGAGGTGTTCCACGCTCTCCAGAAGGTCCTCAAGGGCCGCGGGCTTTCCACCGCTGTAGGTGACGAAGGTGGTTTCGCTCCGAAGCTCAACGGCATCAATGACGCTCTTGACTGCATTATGGAAGCCATCCAAAAGGCTGGCTACAAGCCAGGCGCAGATGTCACCATCGCGATGGACTGCGCCGCTTCCGAGTTCTGCTTCAAAGAGGGTGACAGGTTCTTCTACGACTACAAGCAGCTCAAGACCGGCATGGCCAAGGATCCTGAGGGAAAGAAGCTTTCAACCGAGGAGCAGATCGCTTACCTTGAGGAACTCATCACCAAGTACCCTATCGACTCCATCGAGGACGGCCTCAGCGAGGAAGATTGGGAAGGCTGGGTTAAGCTCACCGCCGCTATCGGTGGCAAGTGCCAGCTCGTAGGTGACGACCTCTTCGTGACCAACACCAAGTACCTTGAGAAGGGCATAAAGATGGGCGCGGCCAACTCTATTCTCATCAAGGTCAACCAGATTGGTTCCTTGACCGAGACTCTTGACGCCATCGAGATGGCTCACCGTCACGGCTACACCACAGTTACCTCTCACCGTTCAGGCGAGACCGAGGACACCACAATCGCCGACATCGCTGTCGCTACCAACAGCGGTCAGATCAAGACCGGTTCCCTCAGCCGTACCGACCGTATCGCCAAGTACAACCGCCTGATGAAGATCGAGATGGAGCTCGGCGAGACCGCACAGTATGGTTACAAGAAACTCAAATAATTTATGAATATATTCTAACGAATATATCAAAAAGTCTGAATAATGGCGGGTCTGATGTTAAAATCGGCCCGCTTTTTTGTCATTTTGGGGAATTTGTGTAAATTTGGCTTAGATTTTTCAGCAGTTGGATTTCGTCGCGTGAGCGGCACGTTAACAACCATATTCAAATAATGGCAGAAAAAGAAAACATAGGGTACATTGCCCAGGTCATCGGGCCTGTGGTGGATGTCCATTTCGATGTGACTGACGAAGAGTCACAGCTCCCGCGCATACACGATGCTCTTGATGTCGATAGGGGCGATGGTAAAAAGCCTCTGGTCGTTGAGGTTCAGCAACATATCGGTGAAGACACTGTAAGATGTGTCGCCATGGACTCGACGGATGGCCTGAGGCGTGGAATGAAGGCTGTAAACACCCACGCTCCGATTTCGATGCCGACCGGCGCACAGATCAGAGGACGTGTGATGAATGTTGTCGGGGATTCCATCGACGGTCTTGGCAACTTGAACGAGGACAATTCCTTGCCTATTCATCGCGAACCTCCGAAATTCGAGGATCTGAAAACCTCGCAGGAGGTTCTTTACACCGGAATCAAAGTTATCGACCTTCTGGAGCCTTATCTCAAGGGCGGAAAGATCGGCCTTTTTGGTGGTGCAGGTGTGGGCAAGACCGTGCTCATCAAGGAGCTGATCAACAATATCGCAAAAAAGCACAACGGATTTTCCATCTTTGCCGGAGTTGGTGAGCGTACCAGAGAGGGTAACGACCTGCTTCGCGAGATGATCGAGTCCGGCGTCATCAAATACGGCGACGAGTTCGTGAAGTCGATGGAGGAAGGCCATTGGGATCTTTCCAAGGTTGACCGCAAGGAACTTGAAAAGTCTCAGGTCTCTATGGTGTTCGGCCAGATGAACGAACCACCGGGAGCGCGTGCTTCTGTTGCTCTTTCCGGGCTGACTCTCGCGGAATCGTTCCGTGACAGCGACAAGAGTGACAGCCCGAAGGATATCTTGTTCTTCATCGACAATATATTCAGGTTTACTCAGGCCGGCTCCGAGGTGTCCGCCCTTCTGGGTCGAATGCCTTCCGCTGTGGGTTATCAGCCGACGCTTGCCACCGAGATGGGCCAGATGCAGGAGCGCATCACCTCGACTAAGAACGGATCAATCACTTCTGTACAGGCGGTTTATGTGCCGGCTGATGACTTGACCGACCCTGCTCCAGCCACCACCTTCTCGCACCTTGACGCGACCACCGTACTCAGCAGAAAGATCACTGAGTTAGGAATATACCCGGCTGTGGATCCGTTGGAGTCTACTTCCCGGATCCTCGATCCGAACATCGTCGGCCAGGATCATTACGACATCGCCCAGCGGGTCAAGCAGATTCTTCAGAGGAACAAGGAACTTCAGGACATCATCGCAATCCTCGGTATGGACGAGCTTTCGGACGAAGACAAACTGACCGTGAACCGTGCCCGCCGTGTGCAGAGGTTCCTTTCGCAGCCGTTCGCTGTGGCTGAGCAGTTTACGGGTGTTCCGGGCGTGATGGTGGACATTCAGGACACGATTGATGGCTTCCGCAGGATCCTTGACGGAGAGGTCGATTACCTGCCGGAGCAGGCGTTCCTCAATGTCGGAACCTTGGATGACGCGATAAAGAAAGGCGAGGCTATCCTTGCTCAGGCGAAGTAGGAGGGTTAGGAATATGTCAGAGAATGCTTCAGTAATAATTCTTGATGTCATTTCACCGGAGAGGACTTTGGTCCACACATCGGTGGATTCTGTAGAACTTCCCGGCACGAAGGGCCGTTTCGAGGTTCTGAAGGATCACGCTGCGTTGATCTCCTCGCTGGAGAAAGGGCAGGTGACTTACCGTACCGGCGAGAAGACTGAAAGTGTGGACATCTCCTCTGGCTTTGTGGAAATCAATGACAATCACGTTGTTGCTTGTGTGGAACTGTGATGAGAAAGTGGATTTACATATTCATTTGCCTTTTGCTTCCGTTGTCTTTGGCCGCGGAGCCATCTTCTCCGGTCGCTGAGCCTGTCGAAGCGTCTAAGCACCAAGCCAAGGCCTTCGACATGGATGAATATCTTTACGGCCATGTCCGCGACTCCTACGAGTGGCACATCACCACGGTGAAAGGGCATCCTGTGAGCATCCCGCTGCCGGTGATAGTAGCCAGCAGGACCGGGAACGGCTTCCATATATTCAGTTCCAAGCATTTGGAGCACGGGGAGTATGGAGGTTTTTACATCGCCCCCTCCGGCAGCAAGTATGAGAACAAGATAGTCGAGCGCGCCGCTGACGGTTCCGAGGTCAGGCCTTGGGACTTTTCCATCACCAAGAACGTGTTCGGCCTGATGATCAACTGCGCCTTGTTGCTTTTCATCGTGCTCGGGACCGCCAAATGGTATAAAAAACACGATGCCCGTGAGGAAGCTCCGAAAGGCGGAGTAGGCCTCATGGAAATGCTGGTGACGATGATCGAGGACGATGTCATCAAGAGCTGCGTTGGAGAGGACTACAAGAGGTACTCGCCTTACCTGCTGACAGCGTTCTTCTTCATATTCATAAACAATCTGATGGGAATCGTGCCGTTCTTCCCTGGTGGAGCGAACATCACTGGCAACATCGCCGTGACGCTCGTGCTGGCGCTGTTCACGTTCTTCATCGTCAACATATTCGGTAACAAGCATTACTGGAAAGACATTCTTTGGCCGGATGTGCCGACGTGGCTGAAAGTGCCGCTGCCGTTGATGCCGGCGATTGAGATCATCGGTATGTTCACCAAGCCTTTCAGCTTGATGGTCAGGCTTTTCGCCAACATCCTTGCGGGACACTTCATGATCCTTGGAGTAGTCGCCGTCATATTCCTGACTGCTGAGTTGGGGGCGGCTTTGAACGGCAGCCTTACATTTGTCGCCGTTCTTCTGGGCGTGTTCATGGATTGTCTGGAATTGCTTGTGGCGTTCATTCAGGCCTATGTGTTCACTATGCTGTCGGCGGTCTTCATCGGGCTGTCGCGGCAGAGGCCGGAAACCTCGGAATAATTTGGAATATTCAGAATAGTTAATTTAAAATCATAGAATTATGTTACTTTCTACAATGTTGCTTCAGGCTCTTTCTCTTGGTAGAGTAGGTGCGGCTCTTGGTGCAGGTCTTGCTGCTTTTGCGGCTGCTTTCGGTATCGGTAAGATCGGTACGGCTTCCCTTGAGGCCGGTGCCCGTCAGCCGGAGAAGGCTGACCACTACAGAATGACGGCCATTATTGTCAGCGCCCTCATAGAGGGAGCCTGTCTGTTTGCCATCGTTGTTTGTCTTATCGCGAAATAACAAATGTCACTCATCACTCCTGATTTCGGATTGCTTGTCTGGATGACGCTGATCTTCGGCAT
>DCCQ01000121.1:0-1074 GCA_002314195.1 Bacteroidales bacterium UBA1077
CTCGTGAAGATCAACAACAGGAAGGTGCTTACCGGTTTCGCAGAGATCTGCGGATTCCCGGACAAGGTCGTGGACATTACAGTGGCGATCGACAAACTGGACAAGATCGGTCTGGAGAGTGTCGAGGAGGAGATGCGTGAGAAAGGTCTGACCGACGGGGCTATCGCCGTGATCGAGCAGATTCTCAAACTTTCCGGATCGACTTCCGAGAAACTGGCTTCGATGCGTTCCCTGATGAACGGTGGTTCCGCTTCCGGACTCGTTTCCGAGACTGGCCTTAAAGGTCTTGACGAGCTTGAAGAGTTGTTCGGTCTGATCGACGCGGCCGGAGTGAAGTGCCCTGTGGAGATTGACCTGTCTCTGGCCCGTGGCCTGAACTACTACACTGGTGCGATCTTCGAGGTCAAGGCTGTTGACTTCCAGATCGGCAGCATCTGCGGCGGAGGCCGTTACGACAACCTAACAGGAATATTCGGTCTTCCGGACATGTCCGGTGTCGGCATCAGTTTCGGGGCCGACAGAATATACGATGTCCTCAAGGGATTGGACAAGTTTCCTAAGTCCCTGGCTTCCAGCACGACATTGCTGTTCGCCTGCATGGGTGCTGAAGAACTTCGCTACGTTTTGCCTGTTGCGGCCGCCCTGCGTTCCGAGGGCGTTTCCGTAGAGGTTTATCCGGAGCCGTCCAAACTTAAGAAACAGTTCGACTACGCCGAGAAGAAGTCCATCCCGTTCCTATCCATCAACGGCGGCAATGAGGCCGAGGCCGGCACTATCCAGCTGAAGAACCTCACCACCGGCGAGCAGAAATCTTTCTCCAAGGCCGACATCTCGGGAATGAAGGCGTTCATGAATATGTAAGGATAAGAAATTTGTAAAGCATATATCTGTGGGAAGCCCCTTTCTGAAATTTTGCACGTTACCAA
The DNA here is from genome assembly GCA_002314195.1 of Bacteroidales bacterium UBA1077. Taxonomy (GTDB): domain Bacteria; phylum Bacteroidota; class Bacteroidia; order Bacteroidales; family UBA932; genus Cryptobacteroides. The sequence goes on from DCCQ01000121.1 coordinate 927, forward strand.
AATTTCAGAAGGGGGCTTCCCACAGAGTGATTAGGATCTCAATATATATCATATTAAAATTTTTTCGATTTTTTGTTGGAATATTTTTGCATTCCAGAAAAATATTCATATCTTTGTAGTCCAATATCGCGGGGTAGAGCAGTTGGTA
>DCCQ01000121.1:1086-3828 GCA_002314195.1 Bacteroidales bacterium UBA1077
AGCTCGTCGGGCTCATAACCCGGAGGCCGGAGGTTCGAGTCCTTCCCCCGCTACCAAGGCGGACATTGAGTAATCGGTGTCCGTTTCTTTTATCTCCTCATCCCTCACAGTGCCACGTAGAAGCCCGATCTGGGGGCACGCGCAAAACCCTGTGTCCGGGTAAAAGAAAGAGTATGTCCCTTTGCCCCCTGAAATTATTCCTTCGACACATAGCGCTGTTGATGACTCCAAGCAGCGGTGCCTGACGAAACGTATTCACCAGAAGGCAGTTCGGTTCGTGAGGGTTCTGGACGGGAAGCCTTTCCTGCCTCATTAACAGGATGCTATCCGCCACTCATTATAGTCACACGTAACATGTTCATTATTATGGATTTAACACTTTACCTTTAGTGCGGATTCACTAAAGACGAGCGGCTAAAACGCTTGCTGTCAACTGTTTACAAATCGCATCAATGTTTCGTCTCTGCTTGTGGCGGGACGCCGAGCCACAGCGGTGACCTGCGCTCAACGGCAGGATGACACTTTAGAGATTGAACAGAGGCCTTGCGGTCTCATGTCATGGCACAAATAGAGGTGTTGCCTTATTACGACCGCCCCGTGCTGATGTCTGTTCGGATCTACGAAACGCCTTCATCTCATATCCGTACAGAAACTCTTGGATGGCACTTCCCAGTGAATATCTTGTGTCATCACTTTTAAGTTTTTCAGCCAAGGTCGGATTCCACTGACGCAGATTCACAATGTGGCTGAAAGTCTTTTGTATAATACACCGTGGTTCGTTTTCTGAGTGCCGGTCGTCTGTCGGATCGCGCTCTGGCCGGACAAAATGCAGAGATCATACACTTGTCCGGCCAGCAAGGTTTTCACCGGACAAACTATTGAGTCAACTCGGCAAGGAGCCTGGAAGTACTGGTTCTGTGCTATGGCACTATTGAATCAAGTGGCGGTAAGCCATTGGCGGGCAAACATTTCGGCCCTCGGCGCTGGCTTTGATGCTGGCGAGAAGCAACATAAACCAGTCAACAAGTAGGTGTTTTCTTTCTTTAACACATGGTTTTGAACTTGACCCAAGAATCAGCCCAGACAAAGAGCAGTAAGCCTCTGTTCTTATACGCCTTAACACATACTTGGGGACTTGATCCGGTTTCGCTTGATTGCATCATGACCAATGCCTTTTTGAAAGCTGACAATCCTTTAATATCCCTTAAAGTCGATGCCTGCAAGCGATCGGAAGGACATCTCGAACTGTATTTGTCGAGACAGGCGGTGCGTCAGGATTGAGATTTCGCGCACGGGGGAGCGTCTGGTGCTGCCTTCATAAGGAAGTCAAACCAACTCCTGAAATATTCCAGAGTGAATAATATCTGTATTGGGTGTTGCAATCTGAAATGGAATCCTTAAATTAGACTCGTAAATGAATGTTTTGAGATGAAACGAATATTTTGTCTGTTGCTGCTGGCGGGACTCATTTGTGCAGGCTGCGTCCATGAGGTTGATGTCATCGAGCATCCCTCGGTGGATTTCTACACCACGGAGACGTTGGACATCAGCCGGATAGAACTTACGGATTCGACCACCGTGCTGCATTTCAGCGCGGTGTACATTCCCGGATTCTGGATTCGGTTGGACAAGGGTACGCACATAGTGGCGGGGGATGGGAAGTTGCCGTGCATTGGAAGCGACAGACTTACGCTCGGGGAAAAGTTCTATATTCCCGAAAGCGGACGGGACACATTTTCACTGACATTCCCGGCGGTGCCCAAGGGGACTGAGATCATCGATTTTTCGGAGGAACGCACCGGAGATGCTTTCAGGATGTTCGGAATTGACCTGACCGGACACCGAAAGCCAGTGTCTCTGGCTGCGGTTCCTGCGGAATATCTAAGAACCCCCGACGGGGAAGAAGGCCTCCCGCCGGTCAGGCTTGAGGACGGAACAACTCATGTGAATATTCATTTGCTTGGCTATCATAAGGGCATCGGCCGGACGGCGCGCCTTTATGTGAATGACATTAAAGATGGCCAGAGGCGGGTTGATGTCCAGATCGACACTTTGACCGGCACTGCCTCGGCAAGTTTTGAATTGAGCGGCCCGGCTGAGATGGTTCTCACAAACCCGGTTTATGTGGATATTATGGCCGCGGCCGGTGAGGACGTTGAGATATTCATAGATCTGACAGCGCATTCCTATGATGTCAGGAAGAAGCATTTCCCGGAGGCGGTTCAAGGTATTGCGCCAAGGCCGTCGGCATATTTCGGCGGGTATTATTCCGCGCTGAATTATTATCTGAACAATGAAAGCCGCGACGACCTGCCGTTCGCCCCTTTCCTTGCCGGCGAGGGCATTGACTGCCGCTGGAGTGATGAGGAATATGCCGGCAACGTGATCGCCCGTTACAGGGCTTTCGCCGATTCGCTCGCTGCCGTTCCCGCTGCCCGCTCCGTCAAGGAATATTACGCCGGTGGCTTGAAGAACGCCCTCGTCTATGCATTCGCCAACGCCGTGGAAATGCGGCGGGACAGTTTTGAGAATGAGAATGCCTCTGGCGCGCCGGTCCCTGCATTCCGTCCTTTGGCTCCGGCATGCTTTGCCCGCCTTGCGGAGGTGGTCGATCTCAACGATTCCACGTTGCTGGCCTGCATGGACGCGCTGTCGTTTGTTCAGGCGAAGTCGATCATTGCGGGAAAGGCTTCATCATCGCGTTGAGGCTTGTCATTCCTCCGGCGGCAGGGATTGGAAATG
>DCCQ01000137.1 GCA_002314195.1 Bacteroidales bacterium UBA1077
AGGCGGTCGATGACCCACTGATCGATCTCGTTGCTGAACTCGCTGAGAAGTACGTCCTCCTCTTCCTGCGCCTCATCCTTAGGAAGCTCTCTCCAGACCTCGATCTCCCTTCCGACGAGCATTCCGGCGAGTTTGATGTTGCAGCCGCCGCGGCCGATTCCCTTTTTCACCTCGTCAGGCTGCATATACACCTTGATTTTGTCGTTCTCCGAGTTGCCAAGGTCGATGGAAGACACCCTTGCCGGGCTGAGCGCCCTCTGGATGAGAAGCTGGGTGTTGTTTGTCCACTGGAGCACGTCGATGTTCTCGTTGCGGAGCTCGCGTACGATTCCGATGATCCTGGATCCCTTCACACCGATGCAGGCTCCGATTGGGTCGATTCTCTCATCGTAAGACTCAACCGCCACCTTGGCGCGCTCTCCAGGAACGCGGACGACCTTCTTGATGGTGATCAGACCATCGAAGATCTCCGGAACCTCATGCTCGAAAAGCTTCTCAAGGAACTCGTTGGAAGTCCTTGAAAGCGTGATATAAGGAGTCGTGTTGTTCTTCATCTCGACACTTTTGATGATGGCGCGGATGGTGTCTCCCTTCTTGAACCTCTCGCCAGGGATCTGCTCCGCCTTAGGCAGATGCAACTCGTTGTTGTCTTCATCCAGAATTATGACCTCTTTCGACCAAGTCTGATAGATTTCACCGGTGAATATCTCGCCGACCTTGTCTGAATATGCCTTGAAGACATTGGCCTTGTCGATGTCCATGATGCGGCCTTGAAGATTCTGCCTGATGTTCAGGATTCCTCTGCGGCCGAAAGAGGCAAGGGAAAGTTTCTTGGTGTAAACATCCCCGATCTCGTAGTCGTCGTCACCGGTCTCGGCCTTGATCTGGTCGATGGTGATTTGAGTGTTCGGATTCTCTACCTCTTCCACTACATCGAAGTTTTGGTAGATCTCGCAGTCTCCCTTGTCGACGTTGATGATGACGTCGAAGTTGTCAGCCGAACCATAAGTCTTTGCGATCTGGGTGAGGAACACGTCCTTGAGCACACCCATCATCACCGGTCTGTCGATGTTCTTCTCTTCCTTGAAGTCTTTGAAGGCGTCAATCAGAGTGATTTCTTCTTTCTTTTCCATGTTTATATTCTTAATATCTTATTTCTTGAACGCAATGTGCGGTGTGACGGAGTTGATCTCTCCGAATCCGATGCGGTCTTCATGCTCCACGAGTTCCTTTTTCTTCTTGCCCTCCACAGTCTCTTTCTGTGAATACCTCAGGCATATTCCATCCTCATCGGCCCCGGTGAGGACTCCGATGATCTTCTTTCCGCCTTTAAGCCTTGCCTCCACAGCAGAGCCTATTGCCTTCTCGTATTGCTTGAGAACCTTGAACGGCTGGTCGAGACCTGCTGATGTGACGGTGAGGGAATAATCTTCCGCATCCTTGTCAAAGACCGCCAGAAAGGCATCGTTCACGCTGACGCAATCCTCAAGGTCCATGTCACCTGACTCTTTCTCGATGGTGAGCACGATGTCATTGTCATTGCTGACGGTCACATCCACAATGAAGCAACCGCGAGCCTTCACAGCCTCTTCAATGCTGGACAATATCTGTTCTTTCCGCATAAAATCATGGTTTTACAAAACAAAAGATAGGAGACGCTTTCGTCCTCCTATCTCTCACAACGATGCAAAGATAAGAATATTTTAGTGAATATGAAAATAAATTGCTTTCTTTGTAGAAAGTTTGGAAAAATTTGAAAAATTTAACGCCATAAAAGATGGAATTTACAGCTAAGCAATTGGCCCAGGTGCTCAAAGGGACCGTTGAGGGTGACCCTCAGGCAACAGTCACATCATTCGCCAAGATAGAGCATGGAAAACCGGGGCAGCTGTGTTTTTTCGCGAACCCGAAGTACGAGAAGTACGTTTATACCTGCAGGGCCAGCATCCTGCTTGTCAACAAGGATTTCGTTCCGAAAGAGGCCGTTATCTCGACCATGGTCAAGGTCGATGACGCCTACAAGTCCTTGGCCGACCTTCTGAAGTATGTCTCCACGCAAAGGCGCACGGACAAGAGGCACCGTGGGTTCCGCTCATCTTGGTTCCTTACCACAAAGTTCGGTAAAAAGGTCTATCTCGGAAGCCATTCTTATGTGGGGCACCACGCCAAGGTCGGTGACTACACCAAGATCTACGAGAACGTCTATGTCGGTGACAACACCGTGATCGGCTCGCATTGCATCATATATCCAGGTGTCGTGATCTATCCAGGAATGGTCATTGGTGACAACGTGATCATCCACGCCAACGCTGTCATCGGCTCCGACGGATTCGGCAACGCCCCGCTTCCTGACGGAACTTGGGAGAAGATCGAGCACATCGGCAATGTGGTCATAGGCAACAATGTGGAAATCGGCGCCGGCACTACCATTGACAAGTCCGAGATGGAGTCCACGATTATCGGCAACGGCGTGAAGATTGACAATCTCTGCCAGATAGCCCACAATGTCCAGATCGGCGACAACACCGTGATGGCGGCCCAGTGCGGCATCGCCGGCTCGACAAAGATCGGCAAGAATTGCATTCTGGCCGGTCAGGTCGGCATCGCAGGACATTTGAATATCGCCGACAACACTACGATCGGTGCCCAGTGCGGTGTCATAGGGAATATTCGTAAGTCAGGTCAGGTGCTCCTTGGTTCTCCTGCTCTCCCTCTTAAGAACTACCTCCGCAGCTACGCTGTCTTCAAGCGTCAGGGCGAGGAATAGCAGCCATTTGCCACGAATGACAGGGTAAGCCTTGAATATTCAAAATATCATTGCTATCTTTGCAGACTGCTGTGTTTTACGCAGCCTGCAAAAGAATGATTATGACTTCTAACAGACAAAGAACCCTTGCGGGTGAATATGAGTTCCATGGCAAGGGACTTCACACCGGAAGGATTTCGACTATGGTTCTCAAACCGGCTCCCGAAAACACGGGGATAGTATTCCACAGGGTGGATCTTGGCGAATCGGCTTTCGTGGAGGCCTTGGCCGAGAATGTGTCATCGACCGCCCGAAGCACGACGATTTCCAAGGGTGACGCCACTGTGGCGACAATCGAGCATGTCATGTCGGCCCTTACCGGGATGGGAGTGGACAACGCCTTGATAGAGATCGACAATGTCGAGGTCCCGATCCTGGACGGCAGCGCCCGCTATTATGTCGAGGCGATCGCCAAAGACGGTCTCAAGGAACAGGATGCGGAGAGAAAATATGTGACCGTTCCGGTGGAAATCGAAATCAAGGATGAAAAGACCGGATCCTATGTCAGGATAACCCCTGCTGATGCCCCGTCAATGGACATCACCGTTGATTTCGGCTCTAAGGTTCTCGGAGTTCAGACGGCTCATTGGGATGAGTCCACGGATTACGCCAAAGAGATAGGCCCATGCCGGACGTTCGTGTTTTTCCATGAGATTGAGTATCTGTTCCAGAACAATTTGGTAAAGGGTGGGGATGTGGACAACGCCATAGTGATCGTCGAGCATCCTGTACAGCCAGAACAGGTTGAGAGGCTTTCGGAACTTTTCAACGTTCCGGATCTCGCCATCAATGATAATGGCTATCTCAACAACCTCAAGCTCCATTTCCCGAACGAGTGCGGAAGGCACAAGCTTCTGGATCTCATCGGCGATCTGAGGCTTGTCGGAGGTTATCTTAAGGCAAAGGTGACTGCATTCAAGCCAGGCCATACAATCAACACTCGGGCGGCAGTGGCCATTCGTGAGAAATCTTGCTGATAAAAACACTTAGAATATGAACAAAATTTCACCATTAGCGTCGGTAAGCCCTAAGGCTAAGCTAGGCGACAACATTGAAATCGGTCCGTTCGCGTTCATCGATGATGACGTGGAGATCGGTGACGGATGCAAGATCCATCCGCATGCGATGATATATTCATACGTGAAGATGGGTAAAAACTGTCAAGTGTTTCCGGGTGCCGTCGTCGGGGCCATTCCTCAGGATCTTAAATATGAAGGTGAGGTCACCTATGTGGAGATTGGAGACAATGTCACCATCCGTGAGTGCGTGACGATCAACCGTGGCACAAAGGCCAGCGGCAAAGGTGTCACCAAGATTGGAAGCAACACCCTGCTGATGTCCTACGTCCACGTTGCCCATGACTGTGTGGTCGGCAATCATTGCATCCTTGTAAGTTTTGTCGGCATCGCCGGCGAGACCGTGGTTGACGACTGGGCTATTGTCGGAGGCGGTGCCAAGGCTCACCAGTTCTCCAAGATCGGCTGCCACGCGATGGTCGGCGGTATGTCCAAGATCAACAAGGACATTCCTCCTTACGTTCTTTGCGGACGCGATCCGATCTGCTATTCAGGTGTGAACATCGTCGGACTCCGCCGCCGCGGATTCTCATCCGATGTCATCCGCAACATCAAGGACATCTACGACACGATCTATTTCTCCGGCTACAACATCACCGATGGCTGCGCCAAGGTGGAGGCTGGATTCCCTCAGAGCGAGGAGCGTGACATGATCCTGAATTTCATCAGAAGCTCGAAGCGTGGAATCATCAGGGCAAACGACTCCCACGAGAAGGGAGAATTTGAATAGATCTGAGGAGGCGGCCGTGCTGCTGAGCGTGGCTTGGTTTCCGCCGATCAGCTATTTCGCATTGATGGCTAAAGACTTCATCTTGTCTGGGGACAGGGTGAAGCCTTCTGTCGTTTACCTTGAGGCCTGCGAGCATTATCAGAAACAGTCCTGGCGGAATCGTTTCCGCTACTATGCCGCCGACGGCCCTCAAAGCCTGAACTTTCCGATTGTCCATGAGAGCGGCACCCACGAACTTCCGATCACAGAAATCAAGGTGGATTACTCGACCCCGTGGCTGATCCGCACCGAGCGGGCGATCGCCTCAGCCTACGAATCTTCCGCCTATTTTGAATATTACAAGGACGAACTCTTCGCCATTCTGGATTCGCGGCCGGAGACGTTGTTCGACCTTGATTTTCAACTGATCAAGTTCTTCCTCCGGAAGACCGGCATCTCGGTGGACCTGAGGAAGACCGATGAATATATCCCCGTCCGCTCCCGTGAAATACCTGTGGATACCGGCAGGTACGGGATGGATTACCGTGAACTGATCCATCCGAAACGCCCGGACAGAATCCTTAAAAATCTGAATCTGGAAAAACCGTACTTTCAGGTCTTTGCCCGAAAATACGGTTTCGTTCCGAATCTTTCCATCATGGATCTTCTCTTCAATGAAGGTCCCGACTCAATCTCCTATCTTAAAAACTTGTAGACTCCCTCGGTCGGTGAGCTTGTCGAAGTGCCGAACTTGTCGGTCGCTGAGCCTGTCGAAGCGCCGAAATGTCCCGAAACCAAGTTTAGAACCTCCATCCGAATGTCGCCGTGATGCTGTAGATGTCTCTCTTGTTGAGGATCATCGGAGACGCGACATCCATATAGTCGGCATAAGGGGAGATATATTCATCCGACAGCATCATCAGTCTTGCCGCGATGTCCGCGAAGAAAGAGCCGTTTGATGAATATCCAAGGCCAACAGAGAATGAGTTTATCCTGTCATTCAATTTAATCTTCTCGTTCCCGTTGTAGGTATATTCAGGAGTCGTGGAGAAGTTGTACCCGGCGCGAACAGCAAATTCCGGAACAGGTTTGAACTCCGCGCCGACCCTTATCATGTGCGACACTCCCATGCAGTCGCGGATCTCGTCGTTCAAGTCACTGTAACTGTCGTCATTCCAGCCTCCGTCCTTGCTCATGAACTTCATCGTGCTGTAGTCGGTCATCTCGTAGTCGGCGCTGATCAGAGCCATTCCCGCGAAAGTGAACGCCGCTCCGGCATTGAGTCTGTACGGCGAACGAACCCTGTAGGAATATTCTCCTTCAGGAGTCTGGGCCGATCCGTTGTACTGAGCGTCGGTGTAGTTCACGTTCACGTCTTGGCGCCAACGCTCGTTGATTTCCATGATTGTCGGGGTCTGTACAGCCGCTCCGACACGGATTCCGTCAACCGGTCTCCACAGAAATCCGAACTTGCCATAGACTCCGCTTCCGTCAACAGTGGAAGAGTAACGGGTACGGTAGTCGCTGAAGTAAGTGTCTCCTTTCTCGAATTCAGTGTAGAAATCATCCGGATTGACAGCCGCCTCCTTGAAATATTCGTCATAATTGTAGTTAAGCGATGTCACCCCCAAATTTGCGCCGACGAAGAAAGTCTCGCTGAAATTGAAGCCGACGTTGAACAGCACATCGTACTTGCTGCCTGTGACCGAGCGCCCGTAAGCCTGGTTCAACGGACCTCCCAGAGATACGTTGTAAACACCGTTCCCGTCTTCGTCCAGAACATAACCATCCTTGATGTATTCCCCTTTCCCCAGGATGTAATCTCCGTTGTTGACATCTTGCTCTGTGATAGGGTAATATCTTTCCGTGGCCGCGATGTACCGGTATTTGTAGTTTGGCTCGATGTCGCTTCCGTAGTTGGCTATCGCTCCAGCCTGTGCGTTTACGATGGCGCTCCAAGGGGCCGGCATATTCCTGTCGTCATTCTCGTAATATGCGTTGTCCCAAATGTCAATTTTGTTTCCTTTCCCGTCAAGGTAGCCGTTCAAAAAATCCAGGTGGAATCCGTCCGCTCCCACAGCCATTGCGCCGAGGTAGCTGGTCTTGTCATTCTGCCCGCCTGCCAGCATCTTGCTTGTGAAGTTGTTCGTCCCGTTGACGACAATTCCGTAGGTTATGGATTTCAACCCGCTTCTGTTGCCGGTGTTCCAATTGAATGTCGCTCCAAAGTTCGGCAAGGAGAACCGTGTCAGTCGCTTTCCCTGCTCATTTGAGAATTTGTCCACATTGTCGATAGGGTAGGCACTGTAGGAAGCGTTCATCGCGCTCATCGTCAGATTCGGCGTGATCGTGAACTGGGAATATCCCGCCACAGCCGATCCCGCAGGATTGATCCCTATTGAGCCGAGATCCCCACCGACGGCGGTCATCGCGTTACCCATTCCGATCGACCTTGCCGTTCCGTAGTA
>DCCQ01000085.1 GCA_002314195.1 Bacteroidales bacterium UBA1077
CAAATCAAAACAGCTTCTTAGAAACAAACAGGATATTAATGAATAGAAAAAAGCCGGTCAGTTCAATCCAGACCGGCTTTTTCTCGATTCTTATCTGTTCCACAAAAAAACACTTATTCCGAATATTCCGCAAAATCGGATTTCGAAGCTCCGCAGACCGGACACTTCCAGTCTCTCGGGATGTCTTTGAACGGGGTTCCGGGCTTTATGCCACCATCAGGATCGCCTTCTGCCGGATCATAGATCCAACCACAGCGCAGGCATTCGTACTTTTTTGAGTCACTTGCCATAACAGTTATAGTTTTAGTGCAACATTATGGTGCGCCACCGCAGCGCACCAACACCGGAACCCTGCAATAACTATTCCATCAATTTCTTGTACTTGAACCTCTTAGGCTCTGTGTTGCCGAGGCGTGCCTTGCGGTTCTCCTCGTACTCGGCATAGTTGCCCTCGAAGAACACCACGTTGGAGTCTCCTTCGTAGGCGAGGATGTGTGTGGCGATCCTGTCCAGGAACCAGCGGTCGTGGCTGATCACGACGGCACAGCCCGCGAAGTTCTCAAGACCGTCCTCCAGAGCGCGGATTGTGTTCACATCCACATCGTTCGTAGGCTCATCCAGAAGCAGGACGTTGCCCTCATCCTTGAGGGTCAGCGCTAGGTGCAGCCTGTTCCTCTCACCTCCGGAAAGCACTCCGCAGAGTTTCTCCTGATCGGAACCGCTGAAGTTGAACCTTGACACCCATGCTCGGGCGTTGATGTCCTTGTTGCCGAGCCTTACCCACTCGGAGTTGCCGGCTATGGTCTCGAACACGGTCTTGTCCGGATCGATGCTCCTGTGTTGTTGGTCCACGTAAGAGATCTTCACTGTCTCTCCGATGTCAATTGAGCCGGTGTCCGGCTTCTCGATGCCCATAATGAGTCTGAACAGTGTTGTCTTGCCGGCTCCGTTAGGACCGATGACACCCACGATTCCGGCGGGCGGAAGGGCGAACGAAAGGTGCTCGAAGAGAACCTTGTCTCCGTAGGCCTTGGACACGTCCTTGAATTCGATGACCTTGTTGCCGAGGCGCGGTCCGTTAGGAATGTATATTTCAAGATTCGCCTCTTTCTCCTTAGAATCAGCTGCGGCCAGTTTCTCGTAGGCTCCAAGACGTGCCTTCTGCTTGGCCTGACGGGCTTTCGGAGCCATGCGCACCCACTCCAACTCGTGCTGGAGGGTCTTGCGTCTCTTGCTCTCCTGCTTCTCTTCCATCTCAAGCCTCTTGGTCTTCTGCTCCAGCCATGAACTGTAGTTGCCTTTCCACGGAATGCCCTCACCTCTGTCAAGCTCAAGAATCCATCCGGCCACGTTGTCGAGGAAATAACGGTCGTGGGTCACAGCGATGACCGTGCCCTTGTACTGACGCAGGTGCGCCTCTAGCCACTGGATGCTCTCGGTGTCGAGGTGGTTGGTCGGCTCGTCCAGAAGCAGCACGTCAGGTTCCCTGAGCAGCAGACGACACAGAGCCACACGGCGGCGCTCGCCACCGGAAAGCGTTGAGATCTTGGAGTCGGCCGGAGGGCAGTTCAGAGCGTCCATGGCCCTTTCGAGCTTTGCGTCGATCTCCCAGCCTCCCAGATGCTCGATCTTCTCGGACAGCTCGCCCTGACGCTCGATAAGCGCGTTCATCTGGTCGTCGTCCATCGGCTCCATGAACTTCATGGAGATCTCGTTATATTCATTGAGGACATCCATCACCTCCTGCACGCCTTCCTGCACGACCTCGATGACGGTCTTGTCCGGATCCATCTGCGGCTCCTGCTCAAGGTAGCCCACCGAATAGCCCGGAGCCCAGACCACCTCGCCCCGGTAGGATTTCTCCACGCCGGCGATGATCTTCATCAGGGTTGATTTACCGGAACCGTTCAGACCGATGATGCCGATCTTCGCTCCGTAGAAGAATGAAAGGTAGATGTCTTTCAGAATAACCTTGTTGTTGTGCGGGAGAACCTTTCCCACACCGTTCATTGAGAATATTATCTTTTCGTCCGCCATTCTGTTGGTAGATGTTTTTAATTGTTGTCTATGAATATGTAAGTGTCATTTCCGGCCGCCAAAACCGCATCCTCGGCGTCGGTCAGCCGTTTGAATGTCAATAGCTTCCTCCTCCGATGAACCCTCTGATCAGCGATGTCGGCGGGATCTCCTTGTCTGAAACCGGCACGAAGTAATGCAGGAACTTCAGCAGCCTGTGCGCCTCGCTGTACTCCGGACAGTTTTTCGGTACGGTCGCCAGAATCCTCTCCGCATGGGTGCGCAGCACGGCGAACTCCACGAGGTAGGCCGAGTTGAACAGCACGTCCGCGTTCTCCTGGAACGGGTAGATCCACTTGACCTCAGCCCTGCGCACATTCGGCCAGTTCGCGATCGACTCCCGCGCCGTGAAAGCCCCTTTGAGATAATCCCTCACGATTCTTCGCAGCAGACGGTTGTCGCTCGTCGGAATGCAGTTGTGGCAGTCCAGCGAGATGGAGGTGATGGTGTTTATGAATATTCTGAATTTTTCCTTGTCCGGGACTTTCTCCGTCAGACGAGGATTGAGCGCGTGCAGCCCTTCGATCAGCAGCACAGACCTTTCTCCAAGCTTCAGATTCTTGCCGTTAAATTCTCTACGGCCTGTTACGAAGTTATATTCAGGTACTTCTACCTCCTCGCCGTCGAGCAGTTTGACAAGGTCTTTCTGAAGATATTCGTGATCCACTGTGTCGAAGTTGTCGAAGTCGTAGCTCCCGTCAGGGAGTTTCGGGGTGTCAACCCGGTTGACGAAATAATCATCGGTAGAGAACGAGATCGGGTGCAGCCCACAGGCCTTCAACTGGACGCTCAGCCTTTTGCAGACCGTGCTCTTTCCGCTGCTGCTAGGCCCCGTGATGAGAACCAGCTTGACAGGATTCTCAGGGTCGTTGTGTCGTCTTTCGATCTCCTCGGCGATCTGGACTATCTTCTTTTCCTGCAATGCCTCTGAGATCTGGATCAGGTCGGAGGCGTTGCCTTTCAGGATGGATTCATTGACATCCCCGACATTGGAAAGCCCCATTATCCAGTTCCATTTGTGCGTCTCGGCGAACACCTCGAAAGTCTTAGGCTGCTCGTGAAGCGGGGCCAGATCCTCAGGATGGTGACGGTCAGGGACACGCAGCAATATTCCCCCGTGGCAGAGCTTCACACCGAATGTCTTAAGGTAGCCGGTGCTCGGTACGAGCTCATCATAGTAGTAGTCAGTCACATCGCCAAGCGAGTAGCAGGTGATGTAGACCTCGCCGCACGTCTCCAGCAGCTTCACCTTGTCGAGGTCGCCGGATTCCTTGAATATCCTGATGGCCTCCGCAATCTGGAGTTCCTTGCGTCTGAAAGGAATATTCTCGCTCACGAGTTCCCTCATCCTCGCTCCGATAGCCTCCACGTCCTCTTCCGTCAGGAAAGATCCATCGTTCTTGTAGACCGAGCAGAAATAGCCTTTTGAGATCGGCCGGCGGATGGTCATCCTGCTTTCCGGGAACAGGTCTCTTGTGGCCTTGTACAGTAGAAAGCAGAGCGAGCGGCTGTAGAAACTGCGTCCGATGTAGGTGCGATAGTCCAGAAACTCCACGTCACGATTGTGGAAAACCCTGAACCTTAGCCCTTCGGCCACGTTGTTCACCTTGGCGGCCAGTATGTCGTAAGGTTTGTCGAACTCGAAAGCCGGAGCGATGTCAAGCAGGGGAGTCCCTTCAAGGAACTCTTTGTATGTCCCGGTGTTCTTGCAGAATATTCTTACCATAAATCTAAATTGACGCGGTTACCTACAAAGATACAAACAAAAATCCTCTCCGGCAAAAGCGGTTTTGTTTCTTGTTGTTTCTTGTTGTTTACCCCAGACCAGCGGATGGTATTTCACCGTCTGCATCCATCTTGCCGGTATATTCCTTGATTTTTTAATGAAATTGTTCTTTTCGTTCTTTGCCAATGTCGGAAGTTACGTGGAAAATGTTAACTTTGTAGGATTTTGGAAATATTCAATAGTTACAATAATGAAAAATGCAATCGTTTTCGCAGCAGCCATGCTGTTATCCGTCGGAGCTTTCGCTCAGGAGAACCTGAAGAAGGTCAATGACGTGATCGAACCGCTTCCGGCCGGAAGTGTGACATTCAACGGCTACTTCGCCGATGACATCCAGAACTCCATCGACCACTGGGTCAACGGAGTGATGCCTTACGACAAGGTCATCGACTATTTCGTCGTCGGACGTCCTAAATTCGCTCTAGGCGAGATGCCTGGAAAGTGCATCCGCACGAACTCCTTGCTATACCGCTACAACGGCGACCCTAAACTCAAGGAACTTACCAAGAGTCTGGTTTACAAGCTCATGGCCACAGAGAAGAGCAACGGCAGCATAAGCTGCACAGCGGTTGACGACCAGCCGGGCAACCGTGACGGCGACATCTGGGAGAGAAAGTACGTGATGCTTGGCCTTCTTCAGTACTACACTGATGTAGAGCAGGATCCAAGGGTTCTTGCGGCGTTGGAGAAAGAGGCGAAGAGCGTGATAGACCAGGTAGGTCCGGCTCCTAAGAAAAGCATCACCGATTTGGGATGGAGTTCGACAAAGATCGAATCATCGTCAATTCTGGAGCCGATGGTGAAGCTCTACTTCCTTACCGGAAAGAAGGAGTATCTTGACTTCGCTGAATACATCGTCACTACAGGTGCCTCCAAGGGCAGCAACATCTTCCAGCAGGTTCTTGATGGAGAGCATCTTTACAATGTAGGCAAGCCGTACCCTAAGGCCTACGAGATGACTTCTGTCTGGGAGGGCTTGGCTGAATATTACCGCGCCACCGGAGACCCGAGGTGGAAGACCTGCCTTGACAATTTCTTCAATGATGTGATCGAGAATGAAATAACCATCATCGGCAACGCGGGGGCCGACATCTATTGGCCAAGACTCAACGGCGAGGGATGGAGCAACACCGCCGTGGAGCAGACCAACCCGGACATCAAGAGGATGATGGAGACCTGCGTGGGTGTGACCTGGATGAAGTACTGCTCGCAGTACCTTCGCCTTACCGGTGACCCTACGGCGGTTGACTACATCGAGAAATATGCCTACAACGGCCTTCTGGGCGCCATGAAGCCCGATGGAAAGAGTTTCAGCTACGTTAACCTTCTGAACGGAGCGAAGGTGACAAACAGTGGTTGGGGCACCAACATTGATGGCCAGCCAGTGACCTGCTGCAACCTCAGCGGCCCTTGCGGATTGTCATACCTCCCTTACATCGCCGCGATGCAGTCAAAGGAAGGTCCTGTCATCAATCTCTACAACGCCGGAACAGTGACCGCCAAGACAGCGAAAGGCAACGAGGTGAAGCTTGGAATCGTCACTGAATATCCTCGCTCCAATGAGGTACGCATCTCTGTAGAACCGGCCGCCAAGGAGAAGTTCACCGTGAAACTGCATATTCCTTCTTGGAGCGAGATGACATACGTTGCGGTCAACGGCAAGTATGTCGGCAAGGTAGAGGCTGGAAAGTATCTAAACCTTGAGCGCAAATGGCAGGCCGGGGACAGCATCTACATCATATTCGACATGAAGGCCAAACTCATCAAGGCTGCCGAGAACGGTCGCAACCCTGAAGGCAAGTACTTCCAGGCCGTGCAGTGGGGACCGCTGGTTCTGGCCCGTGACGAGAACATCGACCCGGACTACAACAAGCCTGTTCAGGTAGTTGCAGACCCTGACGGCGAAGTCAAAGTGAAGGTCGTCGATCCAGAACGTGCCGGCACCAGAATGCAGTTTCTTGTCCCTACCACAGAAGGCGACATCAAAATGGTGGACTACTCCTCAGTTGACTGCTGGAAAGGCAAGCATATCCAGACCTGGCTTCCTACTTTAAGAAAGTAAACTTAACCACATAATTATGACAGAGGCCGCTGCGGAATCACTCCCGAAGCGGCCTCTGTCTTTTTCATTCTGGATCTGCCTATTATTAGTAGGTTCTTACAAGGCTGTAATCATCCCTGCCACCCCGGAGTGCCATAACAATCGAATCTATGGCCTTGCCGTCTTTGTACACAAGCATATTCAGTTTGCCTTGGCAGCTGCCCCATGTATATTCGGAATCTCCGATCGTGTAGGTGAGAGGCGTTTCCGGAGTGGAGAATTTGCATGAGTAGCCTTTTTGCTCACGTCTTTCTCCATTGACCGTGACCTTCCAGCTATGGAAATGATTGTAGTCGCCTGGCAGCATTCTGGCCGTTATGGTGTAGTCGGTTGGGTAGGAATCGTCGCCGAGGAACCAATATTCCAGTCCCTTGTTGGAGATTACCCATGTGCTGTCCTCGGCTGCTTTCTCGATCTTGACGCCAGGCATCCTGTAGGATGGGTCAAGAGGTTCGACTTCCGAGGTTTTGCTTTGAATGTCAGGTTTTGTGCCTAAGGTCTTATATTCCAAAATCTTAAGATTGTCGACAATCAGATTGTCGGCTATGCACATCATATACGGGCCTATTGAGTAGGTCACTTCTCCGTAGCTTCCTGAAAAATCTCTCTCAGCCTTGCTGCAAGATGATGCCGCGAGAATTGCGGCCGCGATCACTGTCGCTATTGATAAAATTCTTTTCATGATATTCAAGTTTAGAATCTGTATCCTAATCCTCCTCTGATTCCGCCCATTCTGGTTCCTACCACAATTTCAAGGGTCGTGTATATTTTGTGATCCATCCACTGGAAGCCTAACGGGATCCACTCTACGGCAGGAAGAATCTTGGAATAAGATTCACCGCAGTCATTCCCTGCCCAAACCGAGGCTCCGGCTCCGATTCCGGCGTACATCCTGAAAATCTGCCTGTTGATGAATGTGAATTTGGCCTGTCCCAGCAGAGAGTAGTCGTTCAATGTCTTTTCTCCGACTTTTTTGTTGCCGCGAGGGTCGAACACATTCGCCCATGCTTTGGCGTAGCCTGCGCTGGCACCGACCTTCAGCCATTTGGTGAGATATACATTGAAATCCGCTGTGTAGAAGGCCGAGAAACCTGGATCGCCGGTGTACGGGTCGTAAATGTCGCTGAGGTCCCTTTTATACCAGTGATGCCCAGGAAACTCATCGCTGTCGTAGGCCATCTGCATCACCCCGACCATCAGATTGGCTTCATAATTGAACCCTTTGACATCACCCGAGGATGTCTGAGCGTTTGCCGGCAATGCCATGCCCAGAAGCATAACTCCAGCCGCGCAAAGCGCTTTCAAAACAGTTTTCATAATATTTTGGTTTTAAATGGTTTTCTTTTGTTACCTGTAATATTCCGGGTAATGTGTAAGGTCCTTGGCCGAGCCGTCGCGAAGGCGGATGTAGGAATCCAACTTGCGTTCACCCTCGTGGAGCACGATGACCCTGCTTCCGTTCATCCCGATGTTGTTGTAAACCGTCGCCGCTCCGCTGTAGCGCCCGTATGCCAGCATGATGCCGTAGTAGCCCACCGAGAAGTCGTTGTCGTGGTCGTGTCCGCAGAAGACGGCCATCACGTC
>DCCQ01000007.1 GCA_002314195.1 Bacteroidales bacterium UBA1077
CACTATTAACTTGAATTGGCGATATCACTGTTGGCGGCGGCTTCGTTGTACGGAGTCAATGGTTGCAACAACTTCCTTGATGTTGTCCCGGATGAAGGGTTGGCATCTATAGAGACAGCTTTCAACCTTCGATCTTCGGCTATAAGGTATCTAGCCACATGCTATTCCTACATGACAAAGGATGGGCAGGCTGGTCAAGATAGCGGCATGCTTACCGGCGATGATTTGTGGGATCTGGACAGCCGAGTCCTGACATATTACTACGACAAAAATTCTGCGTCCTTTCCAATCGCTAAAGGCCTTCAGAGTGCCGCAATCTGTTACAATAGTGATTGGAAGCGCATGTACGAAGGAATCCGTTGCTGCGACATTCTGGTGGAGAACATTGACGGAGTTCCGGACATGACAGAGGACGAGAAGGCCCAGTGGAAAGCCGAGGCGTCATTCCTCAAGGCTTACTATCATTTCAATCTGATCCGTAAATGGGGGCCTGTCCCAATCATTCGTGAGAGCCTCCCTATCGATTCTTCCGTTGAGGAAGTACGCGTTTATCGAGACAACATAGATGATTGCTTCGATTTCGTCCTCGATCTACTTGACGAAGCCATGCCTTACCTTCCAATTGTAAACCCATCGACAGACGAACTCGGACGTGTTACCAAGCCAATGTGCGCTGCCCTTAAGGCTAAAGTTGCAGTATATGCAGCTAGCCCTCTGTTCAATGGAAATGAGGAGGAGGCCTCTTTGATTGATGGCCGTGGCGTACGGCTTTTCCCAGCCAAGACCGATGCCGAGAAGCTCCAGCGTTGGGAAGATGCTCTTGAAGCATGCGAGGAGGCTATTGATGTCTGCGAAGAAGCCAATATTAAGCTTTACGACAGAAGTAATGTTGCACGAGAGTACAGGATGTGCGATACTCTAGTCACTGATCTGACTATTCGTAATGCTTTCTGTGAAAGGTGGAACAGTGAGATCATCTGGGGCAACACACAGTCATCCACAGAATCTGGTGGTTGGAGGACATCTTTCCAGCAATGGTGTGTGCCTATTCTTCAGAAAGATTCTGACGGAAAGCCCTATAAGGCCAATAGCGGTGGCGGATCCAACATAATAGGTGTACCTCTTAAAATCGCGGAAGAATTTTATACAAAGAATGGACTTCCTATCAACTATGATAAAGAATTTGCAACTGTAGATCAATTTAAACTCAGAACCGGCGACGTCACTCACAAATACTACATAAAACAAGGTTATGAGACTATTCAGTTGAACTTCGACCGCGAGCCAAGATTCTATGCCGACCTTGGATTTGATGGAGGTAAATGGCTTGGTGCTCTTGGCAGTTATAACGATCTTAAACCTGATGACATTCACACACTTGAAGCAAGAGGCGGTAACACCAATGGTAAGACCAACAACAAGGAAGCCGGGCCTGTCACAGGCTACTTCCCTAAAAAACTTGCTCCATACAGAGTCATCTGGTCAGGTAATTCAACAGGCGCGACACTATCATCATATTGGTTCCCGTGGCCAATGATCCGCTTATCAGACCTTTACCTTCTCTATGCAGAGGCCATAAATGAGGTTGAGGGTCCTAATGGAGCGTACAGCGAAGAACTCTTCAATGCCATTGATATTGTACGTGAACGCGCTGGCATCCCTGGTGTCAAAGAATCTTGGGACAACTACAGCAATCGTCCAGACCTCTACAAATCGCAAGTTGGAATGCGCGAGATTATTCATCGTGAGCGTCTGATAGAACTTGCCTTTGAAAGCCAACGATTCTGGGACCTCAGACGCTGGAAGGAGGCTTCTTCGGAATATCAGAAAGGAATCTATGGATTTAAGGTCTCTGCACCTGCGGCTAAAGACTATTACCAAAAAAACTTTATAGCTGACCAGAATTTTGGCCTGAAAGATTATTTCTGGCCAATCTACACGTACTACATTGAACGAAACCCAAATCTTGTACAGAACTTGGGCTGGTAACATTTAAAATGGCATAAAATAATGAATAAGATAACATTAATTTCTTTGTTCTGCTCAACAATGCTCTGTGTCGCTTGCAATGATGGAGCTAACGAGTTTGGTAGAATTGACCAGAAAGACGAAAACATTCCCATTCCGAGTCCGGTCACGGTTGAGAGCGTCAGAAGCATCAGCGGCGGCGCTGTCATCAAAGTGAATATTCCCGATGACGACAACATCAAAGGTGTGATAGCCAAATACACACGTAACGGAGAACAGGTCAACACCAAGATATCCCGCTATGTTGACAGTCTTACCGTAGTTGGATTTGTGGACACTAAGCCAACTACGGTAGAAATTGCCTCCATCAATGTAAACGAAGAGGAATCATCTCCTGTCAAGGTAGAGATCACCCCTCTTGAACCGGCGATATCACTTGCCACAGCTACCCTTTACCAGACATTTGGAGGTGTAAAGGTTCGCATTGATGGCAATATCCCTAAGGAGAACCTTACCATTGTTCTTCTGCGAGACACTGACCTCAGTGATTTCGAAAAGCCTATGAGTCAAATGAAATGGGAACAGGTGACCACTATGTTCACCGCGGCTGAGCAAATCACTCTATCGAGGCGTAACATAGATCCTGTCGAGGCTATCTTCGGGGCTTACATCCGTGATAGATGGGGGAATGTGTCCGATACAGTTAAAAAGATTATTACCCCTCTTGAAGAGGTTAAACTGGACAAGGCAAAATTCAGAGATGCAAAAATCAAAGATGACAATTGCTTGGCAAGTAAAGCCACATATAGCGTTGACAAACTTTGGGATGACCTTAATGATCCTCAAGAAAAAGGAACTAATATATTTGATAGCCAAACCGTAACAATGCCTGCATGGCTAACTATAGATCTCGGTGTTCTCACCAAATTGAGCCACATAAAAACACTTCCTCGCGGAAGAGATTATGTGCCATACAGCGGATCTCATGTTCGTAGATTTGAATTCTGGGGAAGTGAGAATCCGACAGGAGAAACGGTCTCCGACAACGAGCATGGATTTGACAACACGTGGTTCCTTCTTGGGCGTTTCGAGCAAGCAAAACCATCTGGCTATGAATCTGACGGTACAGTGGGTGTCATTACGCAGGATGACAGGGCATATTGGGCCAATGGCAATGATTTTGAGTTCAACAACGAAGAGTATCCACATGCATTCGACCAACTCAGGTACTTGCGCGTTGTCTTTATGGATACTTTCAGCACTTATGGTTACCCGGGCGCGACTTCCACAATACAAATGGGAGAACTCACGCCATACGGACAAGTGATAAAGGAATATAGGTAACAATTATGATGGATATAATGAAAAGATTAAAAGCGATTATATCTTCGGCGATTATATCTGCTTTAGCTATTGTATCGGCCGCATCCGTTTCCTGTACCTCACAGGATGACATCTACAAGGAGTTCATCAAGGATGGTGGTTACATCTATCCAGCCAAAGCCTTGGATGTCAAGTCCGAGACTGGGTTTAACAAGGTAACCTTGTCGTGGCCTGTTCCAAAGGATCCTTCGGTCAGAAGCGCCAGAGTCTATTGGGATAGCAAGACAGATTCCGTTGACTTGAACTACTCTGACTTCACTGACACTGTTTCTGTGAAGATAGAGAATCTCGACGACAGAAGCTACACCTTTGCGATCGTGAACTTCGACAAGCTTGGCAACAGGTCTATGGAGTCAGAGCTGACAGCGGCACCTTACGGAATGAACTGGCTCTCAACTCATGAGGAAAGGCAGTTCAAGCACGCATGGGTTGACGGGACCACCGCGACTGTCCAGCTTACCGAGTCAACCACCGAGATGGTCGCCACCAAGTTCCGATATAAGAATGTTGACGGAGAGTGGGTCGAATTCGGTCCGAGGATGACTCCGAGGGAGGTCAACTTCAAACTTCCTAACGCCATGAGGGGGAAATATTTCGAGTTCAGTTCAGGATTTCTTCCAAGCGACGGTAGGGACACGGCCTGGATGGCCTGGTCCAAATCCTCATATCCGATTGTTTATCCGCTTGATACAAAGGGCTGGACTGTTACCGCAACCACTGGCGGAACGATGGACGACAACACTCCGGACAAGATTTTTGATGGAATCTCTGATGCCAATCATCGTTGGCACAGTACCGCAGGCAATAATTTCCCTAAGATATTGTCCATCGACACCAATTGCGAAGCTGGGAAGGAACCTACCTACAAGACGTTCTCTTTGGCTCGTAACCCTTCAATGGGTCTGAGATATATTCAATGGTTCCAGATTTTCACAGGGAACACTCCTTTCAATCCTGATGAAAAGAATTTTGCCTCAGTTTTTGGAACACCTATTTGTAGTTCACAGTTATACTGGGGAGACAACCCTGGCAGCAGAAACTGCACAATGGAATCAGGACGTTACATAGCGATTGTGTTCACCAACTCCAGAAACAAGCAAGGCTACCTTGATCTTTGGGAACTTACCGTCTGGGGCTACATCGAGGCTGACGCCAACTAATAATTAAACTATCCGAAAAAATGAACATCAAAAAAATGTCAATATTCTTTCTGGCGGCGCTGGTCTCCGCGACAACATTCCTTTCTTGTAATGTTAAGGAGGACAACGGCGGCAACTCCGGCAAGGAGCCAGAGCAGCCTACAGTCACGGAGATCAAGTTCAAGGCTGAACTGCCTGACGCCCCCGCCGGATTCAAGACAACCTGGAGCGAAGGTGACGAGATTATCGTCTACAGCGTGAAGGGCAACTTCACCTCTAAGGAGACAATGAAGGCCACGGACGTGACCTCGGACGGCAAGACCGCCACTTTCGTCTCCTCCGGAAAGCTTCTGAAGGAAGCTGAATATTTCTACGGAATGCTCAAAGACTGTGGAGTCAAGGGCTTCAAACTCAAGCAATACTGGTCAACGGACAACATGGACAGGTGCCGCGATGCGGTGCCGTCCGTGACTGTGGCGGCCTGTGACAAGAACGATATGACCCTGAAGTTCCAGAATATGTTCTCCCTTCTCTCTGTGACAGTCACCAATCCTGACACCAAGTACGTCAAAGTTTCAGGCAACAACGGAGAGGTCATCAACAAGAATGCTTTCATCGCATTCGCTGACTATGAACTTTCTGACAACCCATCTCCTGACTACGAGAGCACCGTCTCCATCAGGAAGTATGTCAACGGAGCCGGCACCTACTATATCGGTCTCCGTCCTGATCTTCTCCTGAACAGCGGCTACACAATCGTGGCCTGCGACGCTTCGGACAATGTCATAGGCAGGATCGCTTCCTATGAGACACTTGAGACTGAGTCTGGCAAGGTTTACAACGCCGGAGAGATCGAGGCTCCTCGTGAGTTGTCTCCTGTCTTTGACGAGTCCAAGATCGCACTTTCTCTCGCCGCCATCAGCGATGTGCACATCGAGGGATCAAGCGATGCCTACGCGGGCAAGTTCACTTCAGCCCTCAACCAGCTTAAGGCCAAGGCCGCCGAGAGCGA
>DCCQ01000012.1 GCA_002314195.1 Bacteroidales bacterium UBA1077
ACAAATCAAAACAGCTTCTCAGTATGAAGATTCAAGATTTTATGAATATGACCGTATTGCCGGACAAAGTTTCTATTTTTGTGTTCTGAATTTGGGATATTCATAATTCTGAAGCGGGATATTCATAAATGGGAAAGGATTGGAACATCTACGTTGACTGGAATCCGTGGCACGGCTGCACAAAGATCAGTCCGGGCTGCAGGTTATGCTATGTCTACAGGCAGGACGAGATGTACGGAAGCGAGATCGCGAGCAGCCTCGCACGCAAGACGCTGGCTTTCAATCTGCCGGTCAAACGGGGGCGTGACAGGAATTACAAGATTCCGTCCGGGAAGATTGTCTTCACGTGCTTCACTTCGGACTTTCTTCTAAAAGACGCTGACGCCTGGAGGCCGGAGTGTTGGGAGATGATGAGACTGAGGAGCGACTGTATGTTCTATTTCTTCACGAAAAGGATTGACCGGCTTGCGGAGTGTCTTCCTCCGGACTGGGGCGATGGGTACGACAACGTCATCGTCGGCTGCACGGTTGAGAACCAAGCCATGGCCGACTACAGGCTGCCCATATTCAAATCACTGCCTATCAGGCACAAGTCCATCGTGGTGGCTCCGATGCTGGAACGGATGGATGTTTCCCGGTGGCTTGACAGAGACATCGAGGAAGTCTGCGTCAGCGGTGAGTCAGGTGTCGGGGCAAGACCCTGTGACTACGACTGGGTCCTGGACCTGCGCTCGCAATGCATCGCCAAAGGTGTCGCGTTCCGTTTCCACCAGACCGGTGCCTACTTCATCAAAGACGGCAGAATGTACCGCATTCCCCGCCGCTTCCAACTAAGCCAGGCCCACAAGGCAGACATCGACTTCGGCATTAATGAATATTACGCCCCGGCAAAGCCCTGGAACCTCTGGGCAGAGACGGATTATAAATAACTTCATTTATCCGTGCGTGAAACCCCATGATTGACGCACAAAAGTACAAGGAACGAACGGCCGTGAGTAAATAGACAGGTTCTACTCACGGAAGCCACTGAAGCATCCGCTTCGTGAGCGAATGAGCCTCCACCGCGCACGTGAGGTTGCTAGAGGTGACTTCTGAGACAAGATACATATCGCAGCAGATGGAATTGTCCACAACCACATAAGGCAAGATATTCATTGGACAGCACTTAAGATCATTTATTGTCCATTATGAAGGGAATCTTTTAAATGATGATCGATGTAACTTTGCGGCTGAAAACAGAATGATTATGAGCGCATACAAATAATTGGACCTTGACACCTACTACAGAAAGGGAGTTTACGAAAGATTCACCAAGGTGGCGAGATGCTCCGTGTCCATCACGGACAGAATCGATGTCACCGAGCTTTATGAATATTCCAAAAGGACGGGCACGAAGTTCTACATCTTTCTCTACTTGCTCTCGAAGGTGATGAACTCGCGCGATGACTACCGTATGGCGTACCTATGGCAGAGCGATGAAGTCATCATCTACGACCGCATCAACCCGTGCCAATATGTCTTCAACGAGGCCACCGAGACCTGCACACCGGTGTACACTGAATATAATGATGAATATTCCTCCTTATATGCTGCGTGTCAGAAGGACATTGAATATGCCAAATTCCATCCAGAGTTTCACTTCGATCCTGCAAACCATCCGAACTGGTTCGATGCCTCGATCATTCCGTGGATCTCCTACGACTCGCTGAATGTGGAACTTCAGGATGGCTAATCTGTACTATCAACCAATTGTCAACTGGGGAAAATTCCGCGAAGAGAACGGCCGGAAAATGATGCACGTCACCGTCCGGATGAACCACGCGGTCGCCGACGGCTACCTTATCTCAAAGGTTTTCCTGCTGCTCCAGGCTGCCATCTCAGACTTCTGTGCTTAACGGTTAATACATCAGCCGGTCACTGAACCCGTCGAAGTGACCATGCGACCAATATTCCAACACTTCGACAAGCTCGCAGGTCACTTCGTCAGGCTCAGTGACCCACAACTAGTTCAGTGTCCTACGAGTCTTGCTCCTTGATTGAAACATCACCCCAGCACTACATCCAGAACCATCATCAGGACGAAGCCGATGGCGAAACCAATTGTCCCAATGTTGGAATGCTGGCCTTCAGATGCCTCCGGAATCAGCTCTTCCACAACGACATAGAGCATCGCACCTGCGGCGAAGGCCAGGAAGTACGGCAGAACCGGGGTCATCAATGACGCCAGCAACATCACCAGCAATGCTCCGATAGGCTCAACGATCCCGCTCAGGCTGCCTATCAGGAACGACTTCCGGCGGGTGTTCCCGGCGGCGCGCATCGGCATCGAGATGATCGCCCCTTCGGGAATATTCTGAATCGCTATTCCGATTGCCGTAGCCATCGCTGCCGCCGGGGCTATTGCTATTCCATCCTGCAAGGAACCTGCGATCACCACTCCCACAGCCATTCCCTCAGGAATATTGTGAATCGTCACCGCCAGAGCAAGCATCGCTGTCTTCGAGATCTTGGCCTTCAGTCCTTCAGGTTTGTCATCACCTATGTGAAGGTGAGGAGTAAGGTAATCAACCGCAAGCAGGAAACACATTCCGGCCAGAAGACCGACAGCGGCTGGGAGAACAGTCCCAACCCCTTCCGCCGCTGACATCTCCATGCTCGGAATCAGCAATGACCAGACCGAAGCCGCCACCATCACCCCGGACGCAAAACCCAGCAAAGCTTTCTGCAAAAGTGCCGGCATCTCCCTTTTCATAAAGAAAACGAACGCTGAACCGATCACCGTCCCCGCAAAAGGTATTAATAAGGTCGCTAACATTGCCTTGTCCATATTCATTGAATCAATTATACACGACTATTATCTCTCCGATGCCTGACTGTCTGATCGGCTTTCATATTCATCAAGGGCGGCGGACATCAGCTCTCGGCCTTTTGCAGCGATTTCCTCGCCTTTGGCGTAGTCGGGGATGGGACCGTAGGTATCGAAGTTCATGCTTACAAGCACGTCAGGTTTGTAGAGTTGGATGGCCTGTTTTGAGATAGTGTGATTCATCAAGGAAAAAGTCCTTGTCAGGATGGAATAGTAGTTGTCGCCCATAGGAACTTTCTCGTCATGGGCTTTCCGCTCTATCCGTTTGGTCTTGCGGTTAATAACACGCAACTCTTTGTAGGCTCTCTGGGCCTCATCGCCCAACAACCGCACACGGTCGATAAGAGGAAGGCCTTTTCGAAGGGCGAGATCACTGAACGTGTCCAATGTGTCGGACTTAAATTCAGAATCTTCCTCATGGGCCTCATCCAAAGCTTTCAGGTAGTTTGTTATACGTTCGGAATCAATCTGATTGACATCAAAGGCCACCAGAATGTCGTGTCCGTTGCGGACAGCCTGGCTAAGCGGCATAGTGTTTACGATTCCACCGTCAATCAGAGTATGGTAGCCGTACTTCACCGGGCGGAACAACGAAGGGATCGAAATGGAAGCACGGATAGCGTCAAACAACTTGCCCTCGCTGAACACGACTTCCTCACCTGTGTATAGATCTGTGGCCACCGCGCGGTAAGGAATCCGCAGATCCTCGATGTTCACATCAGGAACAACTTTTTTGATAGCATCTATAACCTTATCGCCTTTGACAAGATAACTTTTGCTGATGGAAACGTCCAAAAGGGAAAGCAACTTGGTGCTGTCCAAGTTGAAAAGCCACTCCTTGAAGCCATCCAGACCTCCTGCGGCATAGACTCCACCGACAAGAGAGCCGATAGAGCAACCTGTCACTGAGGTGATGTTGTAGCCTCTTTTTTTCAGTTCTTCTATAGCCCCGATGTAGGCGAACCCTCTTGGCCCACCACTCGAAAGTACCAATGCGACATCCTTTGTCATACTCATAACGGTTTAAAGCCTATAAAGATAGGAATAAATCTGATTCTTTTATAAATTTGCGCCCGGTTAGTCAGATTTTATTATGTTAATGGCAGATCAGATCAAGGAACCTGAGATGTCCCTTAAAACGTGGTCAGCTCTGGTGGGGCTGACACTATCAGCGTTCATATTCAACACTTCTGAGTTCATTCCTATCGCGCTGCTGACGGACATCGGCAGGGATTTCGGATTGACCGAGGCTAAAGCCGGAATGTTGATTTCGGTCTATGCTTGGGTCGTCATGGCCCTTTCACTTCCACTTATGCTGATGACGTCCAAGTTAGAGATGCGCAGACTTCTCCTTGGGGTCATCGCAGTGTTTACATCATTTCAGGTGATGTCTTATCTCTCGACATCCTTTGGAATGCTGCTGGCATCAAGAATAGGTGTCGCATGCGCGCATTCCATCTTTTGGTCAATAATCTCAATCATAGCGGTAAGGATTGTCCCCGCTAGTCATAAGGCAATAGCACTAAGCATGATAGTCACCGGATCGTCTATCGCGATGATCCTCGGTCTGCCGCTTGGACGCGTCATAGGTCTTAGCGTTGGGTGGAGAATGACATTCCTCAGCATCGGGGCTGTGGCATTGTTTATTCTCCTCTATCTTTCCGCATTGCTCCCAAGGGTGTCCAGCGGAGGCGGAATGACCGCCCACGACCTGCCGGCGATGCTGAAGAACAGGATCCTTGTCGGAATATTCATAACCACCGCCGCATTTGCCACCGGTTATTACACAGCGTACAGTTACATAGAACCGTTCCTTCAGCAGGTCGGTAAGATGACGGAGAACCAGATCACGCT
Organism: Bacteroidales bacterium UBA1077; assembly: GCA_002314195.1. Taxonomy (GTDB): domain Bacteria; phylum Bacteroidota; class Bacteroidia; order Bacteroidales; family UBA932; genus Cryptobacteroides. The sequence continues at coordinate 4,721 of DCCQ01000012.1, forward strand.
GACTTTGATGCTCTTCGGTGGGGCCGGAATCATCGGAAGCTTGCTGTTCTCAAAGTATTTTCCGAAATACAGGTACAGGTTCATCAACCTCTCGCTTGCGGGTTTGATCGGTGGAGTTATTCTTCTGCGTCCCCTAGCTTTCAGCATTCCCGCAACCATTGCGGTCTGCGCCCTCATCGGTATGTCAGCGACGGCTTTCAACGTTGCGATGCAGTCGGAGATCATCACTGACACACCGCAGTCGCAATCCTCTGTCGCGATGTCCATCTTTTCTGGAATATTCAATTTCGGCATAGGAACCGGAGCCTTGGTCGGTGGAATGGTATGCTCGCATCTGTCGATTTCGTTCATCGGGGTCATGGGAGGAGCAATCGTGCTGCTGGCACTGGTTTATTGGAAATTTCTTGTGCTCAAGAAACCAATCAAACCTGCTCAGTGACAAAGGGGTCATTGAGCCCGAACATCTTCCGTTTGCATCAATCACTCAGCGGCGGCGATGCACTCAATCTCGACAAGGGCACCTTTCGGGAGGGTCTTGACGGCGAAGGCGCAGCGGGCAGGAAACGGAGCCTTGAAGAACTCGGAATAGATGCCGTTCATCGCGGCGAAATCATTAATGTCAGCGAGAAAGACTGTGGTCTTCAAAACTTTGTTAAGATCGGAACCAGCCTGCTCAAGAATGGCCTTGAGGTTGGTCAGGGACTGACGGGTCTGAGCCTCGACTCCCCCTTCAGGGAATGCACCGGTCTCAGGGTCGATCGGCAACTGACCGGAAACGAAGATGAAACCGTTCTGCTCGATGGCCTGGCTGTACGGGCCGATCGCCGCCGGGGCTTTTTCTGTGTTTATCTGTCTCATAAAATCAATTTTTGCCAAATTTAGGTAAAATAACTGATGATATTAAGCGGCTAAATGTGTAAATTTGTAAATCATAAAATAAAACACATTTACCATGGCACTCGAACAACAGATCCAGAAGGACATAATGGAGGCTATGAAGGCTCACGATGAGTCTCGCCTCAACGCTACAAGAAGCATCAAGTCAGAGATTCTTCTGGCAAAGACATCCGGAGCGGAGCACGAACTCTCTGACGCAGACGTTCTGAAAATAATTCAGAAGCTTGTCAAGCAGCGCAAGGAATCGGCTGAACTCTACACTCAGGGTAACAGACCGGAACTCGCCGAGAAAGAACTTGCCGAGATGAAGGTGATGGAGACCTACCTGCCGAAGGCGCTTTCCGAAGACGAGGTCAGGAATATTCTCAAAGAGATTGTCGCCGAGGTTGGCGCCACAAGTCCCAAGGACATGGGCAAGGTGATGGGAGCCGCCACGAAGAAGCTTGCGGGCCAGGCGGACGGCAAACTGATCTCAACCATTGTTAAGGAACTGCTCGCACAGTAAGATATTCTTAAATAATTGAAGGACAACAGCATCTATGATCAAAAAATCACCGAATATCGCTGCTGCCATAGCCGTGCTGACATTGTCGGTCGCGGCTTTTGCGCATACAAAAGGAGATGTGGTCGCTCCGGCAAACTCAGCGACCGAACAGGATCTCTACAAGGAGTTCCTTAACCCGCCGAAATCAGCCAGACCGAGGGTGTGGTGGCATTGGATGAACGGGAACATCACCAAGGACGGAATCAGGAAAGATCTTCTGTGGATGAAGAAAACCGGAATCGTTGGATTCCATAACTTCGACGCAGGGCTGGAGACTCCGCAGATAGTGGACAAGAGACTCATCTACATGACCCCTGAATGGAAAGACGCGTTCAAGTATGCGATCAACCTTGCCGACAGCCTTGACATGGAGATGACCATCGCCAGCTCTCCGGGATGGAGCGAGACCGGAGGTCCGTGGGTCAAGGACGAGGACGCGATGAAGAAACTCGTCTGGAGACAGATTGAAGTCGAGGGCGGCAAGCCTCTCTGCATCAAACTTCCGGAAGGATTTGCGGTGACCGGCCCGTTCCAGGACTTCTGCGAGTCGTTCGACGGCATCTCGCAGGTGTTTCTGAAGAAAAAGTTTTACAAGGATATTGCGGTGGTTGGAGTGAAACTCTGCGATGCGGACATTAACCTCAAAAACCTAAAACCGACCATCACAACAAGCGGCAGCAAGGTCAGTGGTGAGGAAATCCTTGACCACATAACGGGCGACAGTGTCGGCGATTACCTTGACATCACGGCGGACAAGGACGGCAAATGCTGGATCCAGTACGAGTTCTCCGAACCGCAGACCATCAAGTCCGTTGTAGTCTCGGAACTCAGGAAAGACGCGGGACAATATTCACACACCAAGGAGCTGCTTTACAGCAACGACGGTGTCCACTTCAAGGCCATCCCGCTTTCCTATCAGGCCGCTGCGCAAAGGACCTACGTCATCCCGTCCACCACAGCCAAGTACTTCAGATTCAACCTCAGAGACAATGGAGGCAAGAAAGACTGCCATTTCGGAATATCCCAGTTCGCCCTCTCGGCTGTCACCAGAATCCAACTGGCCGGAGACAAGGCCGGCAACAGTTTCTACCGTCATCTCTGGATGGAGGACACACCTCACAGCACCGAAGCGGCGAAATTGGATGATGTCGTGGATCTTACCCCTTACGTCAAGGACGGTGTCCTCAATTGGAACGCACCGGAAGGCAACTGGAGAATCTTCCGCTTCGGCTACAGCCTGACCGGCAAGACCAACCACCCCGCATCTCCGGAAGCCACTGGACTTGAAGTTGACAAGCTCGACCCGAAGGCCATCTCTGAATATTTCCACAACTACCTCCAGACCTACGTCGACGCCTCCGATGGAAGACTCGGCAAAGGTGGCATTGAATATCTCCTCACCGACAGCTACGAGGCCGGGGCGCAGACATGGACAGGGAACATGTTCGCGGAGTTCAAAGCACGCAGGGGCTACGATCTTCTCAAATGGATGCCGACTCTGACCGGAATGGTACTTAACAGCACCGAAGAGACCGAAAGATTCCTCTTCGACTGGAGAAGGGCCATCGGAGACATGATCACTGAATATCACTACGACCTTCAGAACGAGATTCTCAAGCCTTATGGCATGAAGCGCTACACGGAAAGTCACGAGAACTACCGCGCCAACCTTTCCGACGGCATGGATTGCAAGCGTTACGCCGAGATTCCGATGTCAGCGTTCTGGATGGACTACAAGAAGGGCAACATATTCAATCCTCGCTTCGAGGCTGACGTGCGTGAATCCGCCTCTGTGGCGCACATCTACGGTCAGAACATAGCCGCGGCGGAGTCCTTCACTTCCGATGGCTACAGGGACGGGGCGTGGGTCTTCTCCCCAGCTGTCCTGAAGCCGACGGCGGACGCAGCGATGGCCGCGGGACTCAACCGGTTCGTGATCCACACGTCTCCTCACCAGCCTGTTGACGACAAGGTTCCCGGACTCGGACTCGGAAAGTACGGGCAGTGGTTCGACCGCCATCAGACTTGGGCGGATCAGGCCAGAAGCTGGACAGACTACCTGTCACGCAGCTGCTATCTGCTCCAACAGGGACGTTTCGTGGCCGATGTCGCCTACTATTACGGTGAAGACAACAACGCCACAGGCATCATGCTCAAGAAGGTTCCTGCCCTTCCTTACGGCTACAACTACGACTATTTCAGCCCGTCAGTGATCCGTGATCTGGCCAAGGCCGACAACGGAGAATTGACCGTGCCGAGCGGGATGAGGTACAAAGTCCTGATGCTCGACGCCAACGTCAAGCACATGTCGATCGACATCCTGCGAAAGATCAAGGAGTTCGCAGACGCCGGAATCATCATCTGCGGAGCCAAGCCTTCCAAACTCGCCAGCAACACCGGCACAGAGGACGAGTTCAAGGCTCTTGTGAGCGACATCTGGAACTCAGGACGCAAGAACGTGACGGCCGGAGTGCCCGCCGAGAAGGTCCTTTCAAGAATGGCACTCAAGCCAGACTTCAGCATTGCGGACGGAAACGGGAAGGACATCAAGTTCGTGCACAGGACGCTCGGCAACGGGGAAATCTACTGGGTGACAAACCTTTCCAAGGACACCAGAGACATCACGGCATCATTCAGAACTACTGGCAAGAAACCGGTCATCTGGCACGCCGAGGACGCTTCCATAGAACCTGTCAGCTACGTGTTCACGGACAGCAGGACAAACGTAAGGATGAACCTTACGCAGCATCAGTCAGTCTTCGTGATATTCACCGATGACACTGATGTCGCCAAGGCCGAACTGCCGCAGAACACATCGGAGACCATGGCTGAGATAAGCGCACCATGGTCCGTCAGATTCCAACAGGGTCGCGGAGCGCCTGAAAGTGCCACGTTCGAGAAATTAACCTCACTGTCAGAGAGCTCCGAGGCTGGAATAAAGTATTTTTCCGGTGCGGTGACATACTCGAACACATTCAAGCTAAAAAAGAAGGATATTCGGAGCAAGGATTCAGTCATCCTGGATTTAGGGGAAGTGAAAGACTTGGCTGAAGTGACCGTGAACGGCAAGAATTTGGGTGTGATTTGGAACGCCCCGTTCAAGGTTGACATCACCAAGGCTCTGAGGAACGGAACAAACACAATTGAGGTCAAGGTCATCAACATGTGGCACAACCGCCTCGTCGGAGATGTCCAGCCGGGAGTAAATGAAAAGATAACCTACACCCAGATGGAGTTCTTCAAACCGGACGAGCCACTGCTCCCAGCCGGACTTTTGGGACCGGTCAAAGTGATCGGAACAACGATAAATAAGTAGAGCAATGAATATAAAAAGACTTGTGTCAGCGTTTTTGGTGATGGCGGTCTGCCTGTCGGCATACGCAAAGAAACCGTCCAAACCTGTGTTGCGATTCAATGAGAGCCGTGAGTTCAAGGTTCTCCAGTTCACCGACACTCATCTGATCCCGTCAAATGCCACGACACCGTTGGTCTGGGAGAACATAAGAAACGCTGTGACAGGAGAGAAACCGGATCTCATCATGCTGACAGGAGATCAAGTCTATGCCAAGCCCGCTCTTGACAACTACAAGGTTATCCTTGACACCCTCGATAAATTCGGAGTCCCTTACGGAATCGTGTTCGGCAACCACGACAAGGAATTCGACCAGACAAACGCTTCCCTGCTGAAAGAGGCGATGTCACACAGGCTTTGCGTGACCTTCGACACCCCTGGGCTGCACGGAGAAGGCAACTGTTT
>DCCQ01000011.1 GCA_002314195.1 Bacteroidales bacterium UBA1077
AAATGTCATGGATGTTTCATATTATTGTTATGCGAACAACGGCAGAAATCATGTAATCGCATTGCCGGAAATATCTGTGAATTGCCTTGTTGCCGCTATGAAATCCTTATATCTGATGAAGTCATCCGGTATCGGCATATCATAGACCTTGCTTCGGAGGAAAGTTCCGTAATCCTTGATGTCTGGATGTTTTTCCTGCTCCTCCACGGTCAGGATCTCACCGACTCCAACACGTATTCTCCTAAGTTTTTTATTTACAAGCTCGTGAGGAAGCTGCATCAGGCGGATTCTCCAGTCGATGAGTCCCAAATAGTAAAACCACATAGAATTATGGTCGAAAAACCTGACAGGCACGATCGGAACCTTGGCTTTTTGAATAAGCCTAAGAACTGGTTCCTGCCACTCCCTGTCTCTTATCTTCATCTCTTTCAGGCTAAGGTCCGAAACAGCACCTGAAGGAAAAAATCCAATCGGTTTGCCATCATGGAGCCGTTCCAGAACCTCACGGACTCCTTGAATATTCTTGGCCGTGATGCCCTTGTTAAGATTGTTCTTTGGATTGACAACGATGAGGCTGGGGCGCAGCGCTTCGACCAAGGCGAGAAACTCGGTCACCATCACTTTGAAATCCGGCCTCAGATGCCCGATAAGGTCAATGAGAATGACTCCGTCCATACCTCCGTAAGGATGGTTGCTGACTGTGATGAACGGGCCGTCTGGCAGATTCAGAAGTCTCTGCGAGCCTCCCAAATGATAATTGACACCCAGCCTGTCCAGAAGCGCGCCGGCGAAATCAGGTCCTTGATATTCATCAATAGTGTCGTACAGGTCGGACAGCGTCTTTATTGAAAGAATCTTCCGTAGTACCCGCACGACAACATTGCCGAATTTTCCTTTGAAAACCGGTGCAAACTGCTCAATCTGTTCTACTGGAAGAAGCGGCATTACTACTTGTCGTCTCTCTTTGGCATCGGATCCATCTTGGCGTAACCCTTTGCGTCACTGATTATTGTTACCAAATAGATGATCACAAGCAACACCAGAATTACAAGGCCGGCAACGTCAAGCGCCATGAGGTCAATGTCTTTTCCGAATATTCTGACCGCAGTGCTGAACTCCCTGAGAGGTTTGATGAAAATGAAAAGGGAGGTGAGGATGATGGCGATCACCCTGAATTCCGTCGGCCCAAGTTTGGCGTAGGTGAGCCGGAACTCGCTCTTGAGATGAGCGTTCACGCTGACGTTCACCGTAAGGCAAAGATAGACAACGAAGATCATCAACGCCAGATCCAAACGCATGAGATAAGACAGTCCGAGACCGATGAACATGAACGCCTCGTTGATGCAATCGACAGTGTGGTCGAGGTAGTAGCCGTAGATTGGTCTTTGGGTTTTGCGTACTCTGGCCAATGTCCCGTCCAGAGAGTCTCCGTACCAGTTTACAACGAAACCAAGGCAGCTGAGCCATAGGAAATTGATGTTGACCCCGCTGAGGATGTACCCGGCTCCGATCATGACAGCCCCGAGCGTGCCGATGGCTGTGAGTGTGTCCGATACGACCCATTTCGGCTGCCTCTCGGCCAGCCAGACAAGGGCCTTCTTCTCGACTCCATTAAGGATGGAAGTCTGTATTCTTTCCGCTTTCTTGTCTGCCATATTAATTATTGTTAGATGTTCTTGACGTAGATTCTGGCTCTCTTGTGGAGGTGATGCTCGAATTTGCCCCAAAGGTTCTGCACATTGTGGTTCTCCTCCAGCTCTCGTGTGCTTTCAACGTATTTTATGCCGTTCTTGTGCATTCCCTTGCCGATCTTTGAAATGATCATCGCGTTGACACCTTTGTCCTTATATTCATTGGAGATGGCGATGAGCAATGCGTCGATCGTGTCGTTGTGATGAAGCGCCCGGAGTATGTGGATGAACCCGAAAGGAAACATATGTCCTTTTGCCTTCTGCAGAGCCTTTGACAATGACGGAAGTGTGATCCCGAAGCCGATGACTTTGTCGGTCTGATCCACAATGACTGAGACGTAATCCAGATTCAAGTTCGGGAAGAACTGGTCCTTGAGATCCTCGCACTGGGCGGGTGAGAGCTCCGAGAATCCGTGCAGGACGGAATAGCACTCGTTCATCACACGGAATATTCCGTCGGCATATTTATGGAGAAGCTCGTTTTTATTCCGATAGTCTCCTTCCTTGAGATTGTAGCGTTCCCCGATCATTTCGGCGAAATGGAAATAGCGGTCGAGATTGTCCGGAACCGTGATCCTGTATTCCACGAAATCAGTCTCTTTCACAAAGCCTTCGTTCAGAAGCATCGGCTCGTAGTATGGAGCGTTGTACTTCCCGTAGGCGGTGGGAAGCTGGTCGAAACCTTCGACCAATACTCCTGAGATGTCAAACTCAAGGAATCCGACGGGACCCTCGATGACCTCCATCCCCTTCTCTTTGGCATATCCCTTTACGTTCTCCATAAGGGCGTGGACCACTTCCTGTGATTCAACAAAGTCTATCCAACCGAAGCGACAGATTTTTTTGTCAACCTTTTTGTTGTACTTGTAGTTTATGATTCCGGCGACCCGTCCGACAATCTTGCCGTTCTCGTCATATGCCAGCCAATATTTTCCTTCGCAAACCTCAAAGGCCCGGTTTTTGCCCGGAGTGAGAGTGTCAATTTCCATCGACTCAATCTGAGGGACGTAGTATTCGTTGTTCGCATACAACTCGTTCGGGAACCGGACGAAACGCCTCAGATCCTGTCTGCTGATCACTTCCTTGGTTGTAATAGCCATTGTCCTTATACTTTACAATCCGCTAAGGTAGTAAAAAATCGTAAAATATTATATTTTTGAATATATAAAATTGTCCCATCATTGAGCGATGACGGGACTTATGTGTTTTATAAATAGAAACTTAAAACATTTTGAACTAATAGTAAGATAGGTTACTTTTTCTCGTATCCGACCGGGTGATTCAGCAAAAGTTCCTGTCCGTCCTTCAATCCAAGAGCCGTCTTCACAGCATCGTGGTTCATACTTCCGCGCGGAACAGTCGCCAGCCCGAGAGCCTCGCATGCAAGACAGATGTTCTGAGAGACGTAACCGGCGTCGAGCGCTCCGAACATCGCGGTTCTTTCATCGCGGAATTTGTACTTGTTAAGGTCGCAGACTATCACGAGGAACAAAGGAGCGTTTGCCACAGAAGTCTGGCGGCCGGCCAGGTCTGAGCGAATGTCTTTCCCTGAAATCTTGGTCAAGGTATTATTCTGGGCGTTGAACTGCCAAGATCCGTCAGCGCGGCAGACATAGACGATTTCCTCCTGTGTGTTCATGGCTGACGGAACGGTCAGCCTTCCGTCCTCACGGTTAACCCCGCATGCGGCCCAAAGCAACTGTGACAGAGTCGCGTCACTGAGTTGTTCGTCTGAATATTCACGTACAGACGCTCTCTGCTGTAGCGCCTGGTAGAGAGTCATTGACACGTTCTTGTCAGGCTGCGGAAGCTTGATGACTTCCTGAGCGAGTGCGGAAGTGGCCAGTGCCGCGGCCGCCAAAGCAAGGATGATCTTTTTCATATTCATAGAGTTTTAATGTTTGTGACTTTGATTGTGTGACGCGGCGCGGCTTCGGTTGACGACGGCCACTCCGCTGAAAACCATAATGATGGCGATGATTTTCTGCCATGTCATCGTGTCCATTCCTCCGATGACGCTGAGCATGCACGCAAGTATCGGCTGAAGGTAAGTGTACATCGCGACGATTGTCGGGCGGACGCATTTCTGCCCGACAGGAATCAGGAAATAGGCAACGAACGTGGCAAAAAACACAAGAAACCCGATTTCAAGCATCTGCGGCAATCTGATGGCGGAGTAATCCGTCGAGATCAGGTCACCGACAGACAAGGGCAGTGACATCAGCAGGGAGAAGAGGAACATCCATTTCATGAAGGTGACCACTGAATATTTCTGAATGAGCGGCCTGAACGCTCCGAGGTACAACGAGAAACTGATGCTGTTAAGGAACAGCAGGATGAAGCCGAGCGGTTTTGTCGTTTCGACCCCGTTGTGGCTATGCACTGAATTGAAAATCAGGGATATGATTCCGAGGAAACTGATCCCCACGCCAGTAGCCTTTTTCGCGGTGATCGGCTCTTTCACGAATATGAACGCGAAGAACATCGTGAAGATCGGACCGAGGGTGCCGATGATTGACGCATCTATGCTTGTGGCCATAGTGATGCCTTTCAAGAAGGTGTACTGCGTTATAAAAAGTCCGAATATGGAAGCCAACGCAATCTGTACCAGATCCTTGGCGGGAACTTTTTCCTTGGGTGTGAACAAAGAGATCAGCCAAAACAGGACGGAGGCACCGATTGCCCTCAGCGTGAACAGTGCGATAGGGGTGACAACTCCGGAGTTGGAGATGTCTTTCGTCAGCACGATGTTGACCCCGAAGATAGTGTAGGCCGTCAGTAGGGCCAAGTGTCCTTTCAGATTGCTGCCCGCAATACCTTTCAGATTACTTTTCGCCATAGCCGTTCTCCGAGCATCGCGGACATATTCCTTTAATAAGGTAGTTCGCTGTGGTTTCTGAATAGCCCGCCGGAAGTGCCACCGGCGGGATGTGTATGTCCTCAAGACAGAAGGTGCGGTGGCATTTCTCGCAGAAGAAATGGACGTGAGCATCATCGTCGCGCTCGGCATCGTGGCTCAGGCAGAGTTCGTAGCGGGTGCCGTCGCCACCGTCCTCGATCGCGTGGACGAGGTGATGCTCCTTGAACAACGTTAGGCTTCTGAATATTCCCGACTTGTCGATCGTGCCGATCTTGTCCTCCAGCTCCATCAGACTCAGCGGCCGCTCTTCGGTAAGGAGAGTCCCCGCCACGATCAGCCTGTTGGCCGTGGCTTTTATGTCGTGCCGCTCAAGCAGCTCTGTAAGGTCTAAATTAGACATATTTGCCTGTCTGTTTCTGTTTACGCTCACAAATTTACTCATTTTTGCTTACAAAATCACTTTGCAACCAAGTTGCAGAAATGATTATCGACCTTTGCACCATTGAAATCAAAGTCAAAGAAAGAATATGGAAAAGGAAAACAAAATCAGATTCGCGAGAATCATTATTTCAGCCGCCCTGTTTGGAGTGGCAGTCTTGGTGGAGAAGAAACTGGACCTCAGTGTATGGCAGCTTCTCCTTGTTTATTTAGTACCGTATCTCATAGCTGGTTACGACACCCTTCTTGAGGCCGGAGAGAAGATCGTCAAAGGTGATTTCTTCGATGAGGACTTCCTGATGAGCATAGCCACCATAGGCGCTCTCTGCATCGGATTCCTTCCCGGAGCCGAGACCCAATTCCCTGAAGCCGTGTTCGTGATGCTGTTCTTCCAAGTCGGGGAACTTTTCGAGGACATCGCTGAAGGGCGGAGCCGCAAGTCTATTTCAAAACTTATGGACATCAGACCGGACACGGCTAATGTGGAACGTGGCGGAAAGATTCTGACAGTCAATCCGGAAGAAGTGAAAATAGGCGAGACAATCGTCGTGAAGCCTGGCGAGAAGGTTCCGATGGACGGAATCGTCATCGAAGGCACATCCAGCCTCAACACCGTGGCTCTGACCGGCGAAAGCGTTCCGAGGAGCATAGCCAAAGACGATGACATCATCTCGGGATGCGTCAATCTTACCGGAGTCATCCGCGCGAAAGTCACCAAGGCGTTTGGAGAGTCCACTGCCTCGAAGATTCTTGATCTTGTAGAAAACGCCTCCGAGAACAAGTCCAAGAGCGAGAGTTTCATCTCACGATTCGCAAAGATATACACCCCTGTGGTTGTGATTGCAGCCCTTGTACTTGCCTTTGTTCCACCTGTTCTGTCTGGTGATTTCGGTGGCACGATCGCGACTTGGCTCTACAGGGCGTTGACATTCTTGATAGTCTCCTGCCCTTGCGCCCTCGTGATCTCAGTCCCGCTCTCTTTCTTCGGAGGCATCGGCGGAGCGTCCTCAAAAGGAATCCTGATCAAAGGCTCCAACTTCCTTGAGGCTTTGGCCAAGGTCGGAACTGTGGTCTTCGACAAGACCGGTACCTTGACCGAAGGAGTCTTCGATGTGACAGCCGTCCACCCGGAAAACATTGACGAAAAGGAACTTCTGCATCTTGCCGCTCACGTGGAAAGATATTCCACCCACCCGATTGCTGTCTCATTGAAGCACGCCTACCCTAATGAGTCTGACGGATGCTCGGTCGAGAATGTGGAGGAAATCGCCGGTCACGGAGTGCGCGCGGTGGTGAACGGGAAGACCGTCTGTGTCGGCAACACAAAGATGATGGACGCTGTCGGATCGCAGTGGATACCTTGCGAAAAGAACGGAACGATAGTTCATGTGAGTGTTGATGGAGTGTATGTCGGACACATTGTGGTCTCTGACAGAATCAAGCCAGATTCCGCTGATGCGATCAAGGCGTTGAAGGCGGAAGGCGTGACTAAAACTGTGATGCTTACCGGTGACAAGAGTGCGGTCGGTGAATATGTCGCCTCGGCCGTCGGCATCGATGAGTTCCGGGCTGAACTCCTGCCTGCGGACAAAGTCTCTGAACTTGAGAGGCTTCTGAAAGAGAAACCTGCCGGAAAGACTCTCGCATTCGTGGGTGACGGCATAAATGATGCCCCTGTGCTCGCCAGGGCCGATCTTGGAATAGCGATGGGTGGACTCGGGTCTGACGCCGCGATAGAGGCCGCTGATGTTGTTCTGATGGATGACAAGCCATCAAAGATTGCCCTCGGCGTGAAGATCGCCCGCAAGACCCTGCGACTGGCAAGGGAGAACACCTTCTTCGCCATATTCATTAAACTCCTTGTGCTTCTCCTTGCGGTTCTTGGTGTGGCGACGATGTGGATGGCCGTATTCGCCGATGTCGGTGTCACCGTGCTTGCCGTTTTGAACGCAATGCGTGCCTTGAAGGTGTGAACGCCTAATGATAAGAAATGAATATAATCCCGGAAGTCAAGTGAATCTTTCGGGATTTTATTATTTTTGCCGTATGAAAACGAATGTCAAAACAGTGCTGGTGACCGGCGGGAGCAGCGGAATCGGTGCGGCGACCGCGCGGCTTCTGTGCAATGCCGGGATGACGGTCTATGCGGCATCAAGGAGCGGGAAGGCTCCGGAGGGATATTCTCTGAACGGGAATATGATTCCGTTGGTGATGGATGTCAATGACGCAGAGGCTATTGCCGCTGTGGTAGAGAGGATTGTCCGTGAGCGGGGGAGTCTGGACGCGGTAGTCTGCAACGCAGGAAACGGAATCGCGGGTCCGATTGAGGAAACTTCCATCGAAGAGATTGAGGCTCAATATTCAACGACATTCTACGGAGTAGTGAAGACCGTGCAGGCTTGCCTCCCTGTTTTCCGTCGTCAAGGGCATGGACGGGTGGTGACGGTTTCTTCCGTCGCGGCTCTCGCTCCGCTGCCTTATCAAGGCTATTACTCATGCGTTAAGGCTGGAATATTGCAGCTTACAAAGGCGTTGGCCATCGAGACAAAGGGGTTCGGCGTGCAATGTTGTGTCGTGATGCCGGGCGATGTCAAGACCGGATTCACTAAGGCACGCCGTGTGGCGCAAAATACTCAGAGAGAGGACTCTCCTTACTATAAAGGCTGTGTCAAAGCTCTCGCGGCCATGGCAAAGGATGAGCGTGACGGCATGCGCCCGGAGGTCATCGGCAAGGCCATTTTGCGGCAGCTCCAACGAAAGAAGATGAAGCCTGAGGTCACTCCGACATTCGTTTACAGCCTTCTGGTCTTCCTGATCCGCAGACTACCTCAAAGGCTTGTCCTCAAGGTGATAGGCTGGATGTATTCTTGATTATTCCGAATCATCTTCCGGCTCCAGATGCAGGGAAATCTGCGTTTCCGAGCCGAATCTCTTGCGTAGGGCTCCCTCGACTTTCTTGGAGATGTCATGTGCCGCTTTCAAGGAGATGTGCGAGTTCAGGACAAGGTGTCCTTCCATTATTATTCCAGGGCCTTCGCGGCGTGTTTTAAGTTCGTGAAGGTCAATGACTCCCGGTATGGACTTGGCTGTCGTCTCGATTTGTTGCTCGATCTCGTCAGGCAGTGACACGTCCAGAAGTTCCTTTATCGCCGGCACGGACATCTTCACGGCCATCACAAGAATGAATATGCTTATGATGCATCCTGTGATTGGATCCAGAATGACAAACTTTTCTCCAAGGAATATTGCCCCTGCGATTCCGAGCAGAGAACCGATGGACGAGAAAGCGTCCGAACGGTGATGCCAGGCGTTGGCGATCATCATCGGGCTGTTAAGGGCTTTCCCTTGGATTATGGTGTAATGGTAAAGGATCTCTTTCAGAACAATCGAAGCGACAGCGGCCCAAAGAGCTATCATTCCCGGAGAACTGACTTCAACTCCGCTCAGAATCAGACGGATCTTGCTTATTCCTCCGGACATCAGATTGGCTGCCACAACGATAAGCATCAGGCTGATGATCAGCGTGGCGAACGTCTCGAACTTGCCGTGTCCGTAGTCGTGGTCCTTGTCCCTTCCCTTGGCGGAGATCTTCACAAAGACAATCACTACGATGTCACTCAGAAGATCTGACAGAGAATGGATTCCGTCAGCAATCATCGCGGTGGAGCGTCCCAGAACTCCGGCAATGATCTTGAACACGGTGAGGATGATGTTGACAATGGAGCCTACCAGAGTCACGAAAGTCACTTTTGCGGTTCTGTCCATTATGAGTAGCGTTTAGGGATTCTGAATATGATTGAGAAACATGCCACGGCGCAAAGCACGAATGGGTAAAACAGGCAAGGAATGATCTCGGCGGCCGAGATTCCGGCAAACCCTGAGGCCATCAGCAGTTGCGCCCCGTAGGGGATGATGCCCTGGACAACGCATGAGAACGTGTCAAGCAGACTGGCGGATTTCCTCGGGTCAAGTCCGAACTTCTTTGTGATGTCTCGGGCGATGTCCCCGGTCGTCAGAATGGCGATAGTGTTGTTCGCCGTGCAGAAATTAGACAGCCCTACCAGCCCGGCGATGCTGAACTCTGCCCCTCTCTTGCCTTTAATTCCTTTTGTCAACCCCTTGATGATGAAATCAATTCCTCCGTTTTGCCGGATCAGCTCAAGCATTCCGCCCGACAGCATGGTCACGATGATCAGCTCGCCCATTCCGGAGATTCCGTCACCGACACTGCATAGGAATCCGAGCCATGTCATTCCGTTCATGAATCCGATGACAGCGCTAAGTAGAAGGCCTATCCCAAGCACGAGCAGGACATTCAGACCGCACAGTGCCAGCACGATGACAGACAGGTAGGGGATGAGTTTGACATATTCAATCACCCCGATTTCAGGAGTGGCTCCATGGTTGAGTCCGATGATGACGTAGATGATGGTGACGATCAGAGCTGACGGGCCGCAGATCCAAATGTTGGCCTTGAACTTGTCGGACATCGAGCAGCCTTGAGAAGTGGTCGAAGCGATAGTTGTGTCAGAGATGAATGAAAGATTGTCCCCGAAGAACGCTCCTCCGACAATCAGTCCGGTCACCATCGCCAAGGATAACCCTGACTGTGAGGCGATTCCAGAGGCGATCGGCACAAGAGCCACCACCGTTCCGACACTCGTCCCGATTGACATGGAAATAAAGCATGACGCAAGGAATAGCCCTGCAAGCAGCCATTTCCCCGGCAGAATCGTAAGGGTAAGATTGACAGTCGCCTCCACGCTGCCGATGGCCTTCGCCGTTGTTGCGAACGCTCCAGCCATCACGAATATCCAGATCATCAGCAACACATTCTTGTTGCCCGCCCCGCCGGAGAATATGCTGATTCTTTCGCTCACAGTGCCTTTCGTGATAAGCATCGCATAGACCGACGCGATCAGAAACGCCGACGCCACCGGCACCTTGTAAAAGTCATGCGCCACCAGCGACGACACCAGATATGTCACCAGGAACACCGCCAGCGGACTTAGCGCCAGCCACCCGTTCGTACTGCGTCTTGTAAGTTCGTTCTTTTCCATAATCATTGGCAAATTTAGCAATCATAATCAGAATAACTTGAGAATCTTTGATAAAATATTCATAGTTATAGTAGGAATATTGGGGTCACCTGCAAACATCCGT
>DCCQ01000100.1:0-4466 GCA_002314195.1 Bacteroidales bacterium UBA1077
GTCTTCCAAGGAGGATAGCGGTGCTATCTGACTGAAGAAGCGGGAAGAAAATGAAGAATTTTTCACCTCAAAGAACATTTCAAACAAATCAAAACAACTTCTAATAGTGTAACAAAAGAGAGCCATCTGCGGCAAGACAGATGACTCTCAGTCGGGCGGAAAATGCTTCCGGATGAAAGATCCGGTCTAAGACCAATTACTTTTTACGGTAATGAGCCTTTACATAAACCTTCTTGCCGTTGATCACTCTGAAGTGTCCTCTGACAAGCGAGGTTTGTTGAGCTGCATTTTTGCAATCTTTACAAAGGCGCTCATCAACGCGGATTTGGAATTTAATGTTAATCATAATTAAAAAAAATGATTATTATTGCGAATTGAGAGCGGAGAGCGGCTTATCAAGGTTACATCGCCCGTAAAAACAAAAACAGGGCTTGAAATAAAGTATTCTTGCCCTGTATATGCCGCGTTGGAGCTTGCCTCTCCTCGCTAATTAAATTCCAAAGCAAAGTTAAAACAACTTTTTGAATATTCAATAGATCTAATTGGTGAAAAATATGAGAATATGAAGAAGAGAAAAGCTGAGTTGTTGTTTTGCGGCGCGGTTGTGTCGCTGGCACTGGCGGGGTGCAAGAATGAGCCGCTGACGATGATTGTGGGCACTTACACGGATGAGTGTGCGAGCAGGGGAGTTTACAGCTACTTTTTTGATCAAGAGAAAGGGGTGCTGGCTGATGGGATCGAAGAGAGGCTGTTTGTTGAGGCTCCCGGTGCGGTAGGGCGTGTGGAGATTAAGAATCCGTCTTACCTGACGTTGTCCGCTGACGGAAAGTTTGTTTATGCGGTCAGTGAAGTAGGGGACAGTACCGCTTCAGCGGTCACGTTGAGACTTGACGCAAAAACAGGTGAGATGCGGCTGCTTGGCAGTGAGCTGACAGACGGGAAAGATCCGTGCTACATCTCAACGAACGGATCCATTGTTATGACAGCCAACTACTCGTCCGGGAACGTCACAGAGTTCCCGATAGGGGATGACGGGCGGTTGCTGCCTCATGATTTCCTTTACGAGACAGGTCTTGGAGGTCCGGACAGCACCCGGCAGAATCTTCCTCACGCGCATTGCGCACTGTTTAATGCAGCAGGAACTGAAGTGTACGTGTCTGAGTTCAGCGCGGATGCCGTGACAAGGTACGATGTGGCCACCAGGCAAGGGAAGATCATTCAGTTGTCATCGGATTTCGGGCCGAGGCACATAATCCTTAATGGTGACGAAAGCAAGGCGTATGTTCTCGGTGAACTGTCCGGGAACATCTCTGTCATTGACACTGAATCCGACAGCGTCATCCAGACTGTGTGTGCTGACACTGTCCATGCCAGAGGCAGCGCAGACATCCATTTGTCTCCCGATGGTAAGTTCCTCTATGCCAGCAATCGCCTTCAAAATGACGGAATAGCCATATTCAAAGTTGATTCAGACGGGACTTTGGCTTATACCGGCTATCAGAACACAGGCATTCATCCGCGCAACTTTAACATCACACCAAACGGAAAATTCCTTCTGGCCGCATGCCGGGACAGCGGCTGCATCCAGATTTTCAGGCGTGATGCCAAGAACGGCCTTCTTTCAGACACCGGCCGCACCATCGTCCTTGACAAACCCGTCTGTATTAAGTTTTGGTGATCCTGAAAATTGCGTGGTTGATAGATAATTGAATGACAATAAATTAAATCGTTACCTTTAGCGGAATCCAACTAAAGGTAACGGCTTAATTGATTGATTCTTTGATGAATAAGAAGAACCATCTCGGCTATTCCATTCTCTATGAACATGATGTGAGGTGTTCTGTGGAACAATTTTCTTATTGTTCCACGAGTGTGACAAGACAAATTCAAGATAAAATCAATCTTGAAAATGCTATTGTGTGATATTAACGTTTTATAATTGATAATAAGTATATTATATCTATATTTAGGCTAAATATTATGTAGATAACAATCTTGGTGCTTTTGTAGAATCATCGGTTGATGTAAATTTGGAAAAACTGATAACTGGCATTATGCACTCAATCACAAAACTTGCCACATTGGCTCTCTTATGTCTGCTCAATGTGAACTGCGCCAAGAATGAGACGGATGGAACCATTTCCATATCTGTCGCGTCGTTGAAATTCTCAGCTGCTGGCGAATCCAGGACCATAACCATCTCCGCAACCTCGGACTGGTCCTCGGAACATCCGGAATGGATAACTCTTAGCCAAGAAACAGGAAAAGGGGACGGTTCCAGGCATGAGGTCCTGGTGACAGCAGCGAGGAATGACGGCGAGGCGCGGAAAGGTGAATTGACAATCACTTTGGACGGGGGACGTTCATGTGCGCTGTCTTTGACTCAAGACGAGAGTTCCGAAACTACTCTCAGCGGCAAGAACTTCATAGTGTGCGCAAACTCCATGGTCTATTACGGCGGCCTTGTGGAATACGGCTCGCAAGGGCAGGAGGACAAAGGAATGTTCTACAAGATGTTGGCGGACAAAGGTTTTTCGGACTTTAAGATAATTGACTGCACTTATGGCAACCATCAACTGTCGGATTACACGGCGGCAGGATGCAACACTCCGCACAAGGACTGTCCAGGTGTCGGAGTCGATCTGCTCAAAGGTCTGGATCTGGCTTCTTTTGACTATGTCATCATCTCTGAGGCCGGGAATGACAACTCGAATTTCTACGAGGACGCCATGGCTTTGTTCACACGTTTCACATCCGTGAATCCCAACGTCAAACTCGTGTATATCAACCATGTTTACAGTGTCTATAAAGATCACAAAAACATCCTGTCAAGGTTAGGCAAACTCCATGAGGCCGGTGTGACGATAGTGAATTGCGGGCAGTTGGCCTACGACATCTATACGGGTGCTGTGGCTGTTCCGGGAGGCGCGGTCAAGTACAAGGACCGTTACACATTCTGCAATCATAAAGGGTCTGACACACACCATCCGAACCCTCTTATGGGTTACATCATGACACAGATGCTGTACTGTGCCATCAGCGGGGACAAAACCCCTGATCCGGACTGGAGCAATCTGATAAAAGGGTGCAGATACAGCAGTAATCCGATTCCGTACGTTGACTATTACTCCACATACTATACTACACCAGCGGACGTGCCTTACATGGACGTTATCGACAACCAGGCGGAAATGAAGGGCATTCAGGAACTTATCCCTGGATATGTGGATAAGATATGATGTGTCGCTTCCCGTCCATATTCCTGTTGTTGGCTCTCATCCTTTCTGGGTGTGCGTCTGAACTTGAACGAAAGTTCAAGGAACTCGACCATGTCATCGCGGAACGTGACGTGTATCGTGTCAGGCTTGAGCGGAAGGCGGACAGTCTCCGCAGTCTGATGGCTGTGGCCACAACGGATTCCGCAAGGTGGGAATATTCAGAAAGTCTGTTTCTGTTGTTCAAGTACTGGCAGGCTGATTCCGCGATGACGTATTTGGACAAGATGGACGCATCCTCTGGCGGGAATCATGCGAAGACTCTTCACGCGATGCTTGAAAGGTCTGATGTCGAGGTCCTTCTGCGGCATTATTCCGAGGCAGAGGACATGCTGGATAAGTTGGACACCTCGGTTATGACGGACGCTGAACTGGCCGCGTACTACAAGGCTGACCTCTTTTTGGACGGAATAAAGGCAGTGGATGAGATGATTCCTGAGGATGACAGGAAGGAAATCGTGGAAAAACGTCACGTGAAACGTCTGGCCTACATAAACAATCCTGAAATAGAGCCTTTCGAGCTGATCCGACGAAACGGAATGCAACTGTACGAGAGCGGCAGGCCCGGAGAGGCGATCTCAATCCTGCGTGATCTGGTGAACAATTCCGAGGGCATAAAGGATAAGTCGGAGGCGGCGTACAGTCTCGCTTTCGCATATTCCTACACAGGCAACAGGAAAATGAGGGAATATTGGCTGGCCCAGAGTGCCATCTATAGTCTTGAGATTCCGACAAGAGCCTCGTTGGCATTGTTTGAATTGTCCAATATGTTGTTTGAGGATAATCAGTTGGGCCAGGCATCGAGGTATTGTCAAGTGGCTTTGGAGGATGCCCTTAACAGCAAATACAACTCCCGCATAATGAACTCGGCCAATTCGATGCTCTACATTGTGCGGGCTGTCGGACACAAATCCAAAGAGGACAGGGCTGCCTACATCTTTATAATAATAGTGCTTGGGCTGCTTTTCGCAATGACTGTCGCCCTTCTGGTGCTTTCATTCAGGCAGCACAAGACAATCAAACGGAAGAATCGCCTTTTGGAAGATGCGAATGAGGTCAAGACCGAATATATTACCAGACATATCACCATGTCGGCCTACTATATGGAAGACATTGAGCGCTATCGTCATGAACTGCGTTCGAAATTGAAGGAGGGAGGGGTGGACGCCATTATGGAATTGTTGCGCAAAC
>DCCQ01000100.1:4601-7725 GCA_002314195.1 Bacteroidales bacterium UBA1077
CTTCGTCCCGAAGCCAGGTTTACATTGAAAAATCCCAGGGAACTGACCACGGGGCTCAGGATTCTTGCGGCCATAAGAATCGGAATAACGGACAGCGGAAAGATCGCCAAATTCCTGCATTGCGCCCCGAGTTCTGTGTACACGCACAGATGCAAGATAAAGAAAGGAGCGGTTTGTCACCCTGAGGATTTTGAGAGAAAGATATCCGAGATAGAATAGTAACACAGAAACAATAGTCATATTTTATGAAAAAAGTCTTTATTGCACTAATGATGTCGCTGATTGTCAGCGTGTCACTTCCTGCACAGACGACAGGTTCTCTTTCCGGGAAAGTCGTGGACTCGTCCGGAGAACCGCTCATAGGTGCGGGTGTGGTCATAAAAGGAACGACCAACGGGGCTGCGACCGATTATGACGGCAATTACACACTCACGGGAATCTCGTTTCCTGTGACCGTGGTCGTGTCTTGCATAGGTTATGATGATTCTGAGATTCATCTGACCGGCAAGGAACGGCAACCGTATGTCATCACTTTGAATGATTCCAAGAATGTTCTGGATGAAATTGTGGTTGTGGGCTACGGAACACAAAAGAAGTCAAGTCTGTCAGGAGCCGTGGGCATAGTGGACGGAGCCGCTCTTGAGAAGAGGCCTGCGGTCTCGGCTGCGAACGCCCTGCAGGGAGCGGACCCTTCCCTCTACATCAAGATGGGCAACGGCGGCCCTAACAGCTCCCCTTCAATCAATGTCAGAGGCAGTATTTCGGTGAACGGAGGCTCTCCTCTGGTCCTTGCTGACGGTGTGGAAGTCTCGTTGCAGCAGATCAATCCGAATGACATTGAATCTGTGTCCGTGCTCAAAGACGCTTCCACCTGTGCGATATATGGCGCCAAAGCCTCGGCCGGAGTGGTGCTCATCACCACCAAACAGGGGAAGGCCGGGAAAAGTTCAATAAATTACAATTTCCGCCAGGCATGGATTCAGCCTACGACAAACACCGACTACATCACGTCAGGTTACGAACACGTCAGCATAGTGAATATGTTCTGCAACCAATCGTTCCATTCCTCGCAGCGCAGGGTCTTCGACTACACGGCGGAAAACGGTCGGCTGCTCAAGTTGTACGAAAGACGGAACGATAAGACCGAGGATCCTTCCCGCCCTTGGGTCGTGCTTGAGGATGACGGTCTGTATCACTACTATGGCAACTATGACTGGTACCACAATTTGTTGAACACCAACCGCCCGACGAGTGAGCACAATGTGTCGGTGTCTGGTGGCAACGACAAGGTTAAATACTATGTCAGCGGACGTTACTACACGGAGGACGGAATATTCAAGGAGCCTGCGAAGGACACCTATGAGAACTTCTCCGTAAGGTCAAAAATTACAGCGAAGGTGACGGACTGGATTAAATATTCCAACAACATCTCCTACAACGTCCGTAATTACAAGTGGGGCGGCAATGAGGACACAAACCTGCTTTTCCAAAGAATGTGGTTCGTCTGCTCACCAGCTTTCTCTCCTGTGAACCCGGACGGCTCACTGGTTGTTTACCCTTCTGAGATTGTGGGTTCACAGACAGATCTCATGCGAAGCAACGCGGCCCAGATTTTGGCGGGAAAGAACCATTTCTCAAAGAATGTCAGCAACTTCGACATGACACACCGCATAGACTTGACAATCGCGAAGCACCTTGTGCTGACCGGTGAATATGACTTCCGGCGTTCCGACACCTACAACACTTCCAGGACCAACAATTACTATTACGGTACAAAACCTGGCGAGCAGATAATGGTCACCGGAACCACCAAATCGTACAAGGAGGTGCGTTCGTTCAGGAACAGCCACGTGTTCAACGCTTATGGAACCTATGAGAATGACTGGAACGGTCATTATTTCAAGGCGACAGCCGGAATGCAGTACGAGAATTACAGAAGCAACCAGCTCTCGATAAAGGCCTGGCCTATCCTCAATGACGCTTTCGATTCATTTGCCCAGCTCTCTCGCGGCGATGACACAACGTACGACGGACCTAACCAATCCATCTCGACATTTGCCACTTTGGGAATATTCGGACGTCTGAATTATGATTGGAAAGGCCGGTATATTGTGGAGGCCAGCGCAAGGTATGACGGGACCTCCAGATTCGCCGCCGGAAGCCGCTGGGGATTCTTCCCGTCAGCGTCAGCCGCATGGAGGTTCTCTGAGGAGCCGTTCTTCAAGCCGGTTCAGAATGTCATCACGAACGGTAAGATCAGATTCTCGGCCGGATCTCTTGGAAACCAACAGGTAAGCAACTACTACTATCTTACCAAAGTGTCTTCCGACAACACCATGAGCTATACGTTCGACAAATCCAGCAAGGCCGCCTATTCGTCCGTGAGTGCGCCTGTCTCATCCGGACTGACCTGGGAGACTGTCACGACCTACGATCTTGGCCTTGACTTGAATTTTCTGGGCAACAGGCTTTCGTTTGTCGGAGATTATTTCATAAGGAACACAAAGGACATGCTCACGGCTTCGGTTGAGCTTCCTGCCACATACGGAGCAACCTCGCCTAAAGAGAATTGTGCGGATCTAAGAACCAGAGGATGGGAGATTTCCATTGACTGGAAGGATTCCTTCAAACTTCTCGGTAAGCAGGCGACATATTCAGTGTCTCTCGGAATAGGCGACAACAAGACCGTGATAACCAAGTACTACAATCCGACAGGAACCCTTTCAAGCAATTACAAGGGAAAGACCCTTGGAGACATCTGGGGCTACCGGATCGATGGCCTGTTCCAATCTGACGAAGAGGCGGCTGAATATATGTCACGCATTGACAGTCACGAAATCCAGCCAGGTCCTTATCAGGCCCTCAGCTCAAGCCTCGGAACCGGACTGAAGGCCGGAGACCCTAAATTCAGGGATCTGAACGGTGACGGAAAGATCACCTCAGGAGCAGGAACGCTTGACGATCCGGGAGACCGGGAGATCATCGGAAACAGCCGCCCAAGATTCCCATATTCATTCAGACTGGGATTCAACTGGGCAGGTCTTGACATCTCGGCATTCTTCCAGGGAATAGCGCATCAGGATTGGTATCCTACCGGAGCCTACGGAGGAAGCGCGTTCTGGGG
>DCCQ01000100.1:7782-15119 GCA_002314195.1 Bacteroidales bacterium UBA1077
TATGACACTGAGACCAACCCTGATGGCTATTTCCCTAGGCCAAGGGCGTTCGCCTCATATTCAAGCGGAAACTACAATCTGGGTCTCGGGCAGAAAAACGACAGGTACATGCAGAACATCGGTTATCTTCGTTTCAAGAATCTGACTGTCGGCTACACGCTGCCGGAGAGTCTCACGAGAAAATTCTATGTGAGCAGACTGAGGGTGTTCTTCACAGGGGAGAACCTGTATTACTGGTCTCCTTTGAAGAAGTACTGCACCACCATAGATCCGGAACTTGCGAACGCGAGCAGCCTTAACACGGACAACACCGGAATCGGATACCTCTATCCAAAGACATTGTCGTTTGGGGTTGATGTAACATTCTAATTTGTGATGAAATATGAAAAAGATACTGAATATCATACTGGCTCTTGCGGCGTTGTCTCTTTCTGCCTGTGACCTTACAAGGCTCTCGGAGGACGATGTGGCTCCTGAAAATTATTTCACATCGGCCGATGAATGCAAACTATGGCTCGACAAGTGCTACGATGACCTCTTTGTGGCTCCCAACAGCATCGTGACATGGGCTGCCGATGATTATGTGATGGCCAACCCGAACGACCTTGTTTTAGGCAACAGACTTGTGACGGACTCCTATTCAGGAGCCACGGCCTGGGGGTGGGGGACATTACGGCGCATAAACATGTTCTTCGAGTACTGCGACAACTGCAAGGATGAGAAGGCCAAGGAATATTACAAAGGAGTGGCATATTTCTTCCGAGCCCTTTCCTATTACGAGAAAGTGAAGCGTTTCGGAGATGTTCCTTACTACGACTTCGTTGTCGGTTCATCCGACAATGACGCACTTTCGAAACCGCGCGACCCGAGGGGTTTTGTGATGCTTCATGTGATGGACGATCTCGACAAGGCCATCGAACGTCTTGACGAGAAACACAATGTCGCCAGAATCAACAAGTGGACAGCCTTGGCTTTGAAGAGCAGGGCGGCTTTATGGGAGGGAACATGGCGTGTGTACCACGCTGACGATGTGTTCGCGCCGAAGAACGACCCTACGGAATTTAACGGGAAACCGGTTGAGCTTACGGCGGAATATTTCCTGAACATCGCGGCGGCCGCTGCTGAGCAGGTCATTGACAACAGTGGCTATTCTCTTTACACCGGCAGCGGCAAGGACTTGAATTACAGGATGTTGTTTGCAACGGAAGACGCAAGGGAGGATGAAGTCATGCTGGCCATCCTTTACAACTACAACACCTTGAAATTCGGACATGCGTTCCAATCTAAGTACTACGAGCAGAGCATCGGGTTCACAAGACGCTTCGTGAATCACTACCTGATGGCTGACGGGACACGTTTCACGGACAGGCCGGCCGCCGACAGGACATGGTACCTGGATGAGGTGAAAGACCGTGATCCAAGAATGTCCCAGACTATTCTCTGTCCGGGGTACGTGCAGTTGGATCAAGACAAGCCGACAATCAACAATCTCGACCATTGCTACACTGGCTACAAGCCGATAAAGTACATCTATAATCAAGATTGTCTTTCGCAGGGTAAAGCCACCAACGACTTCCCAGTGTTCAGGCTGGCTGAGGTGATGCTCAATTTCGCCGAGGCAAGGGCTGAGCTTGGAACACTTGATCAAGAGGCTTTGGACAAGTCTGTGAACAAGATACGTTTACGCGTTGGGATGCCGGTGCTCAAGATGGATGTCAGCCTTGACCCTTACATGGAAAAGTGCTACCCGAACTATGTCAGGTCAAAGAGCGCTCAGAAAGCCTTGTTGCTGGAGGTCCGCAGGGAGAGGACTGTCGAGTTGGTGCTGGAAGGCTTCAGGATGTTCGACATGCTTCGCTGGGGAGAAGGCGCTAAACTTGTGAACGGCGGCGCGGCCGGAGAGGAAGGCACGGAATCCCCTTATTACGGAATATATCTGCCTGGCCCTGGACTTTATGACATGGACGGGGACGGTAAGAATGATTTCGAGGTCTATGACGGAACCGCCACAATCGCTGGACTTGCGAATATTTCCATAGCGACTTTGTCCGAAAGGCTCCATGATCCGGATGATCCCGACAATCCGGCTCCCAAGAAAGGGTGGCTTACCGGATTCCGCGACCACAAGGTCACATGGGATGAGGGGAAGGATTATCTCAACCCTATTCCTAAGAAACAGATCACTCTGACATCCGGTGCGCTTGTGCAGAATCCGGGATGGGATAAGGAATAATAATACCAGAAAATCATGAAAATATTCAATATAATAAAGATATGCCTTCCGGCATTCATGCTTGCCATAGGGTCGTGCGCTGAGAAGGAATCTCCATGGGAGCAGCATCAGAGAAACACAGGAACAGAGATTCTTGATGTCAACGCTGACGAACTGGCTTTTCTGCCTCGCGGAGGCAAATTGAATTTCACGGTCAACGCCACCTATGACGGGTCTGTTACGGCTGATGATTGGATAACTTTGAGTGCCAAGGAGTTCCCTGGAGACGGAACGACATACACCATCATAATCTCTGCGGATCCGAACAAGACGGAAGCCGACCGTGACGGCCGGATTGTCGTGAAGACCCCGTCTCTCACGCACACCATAACCGTCACGCAGCCGATATACTCGCGCCCCGACGCGCCTGAAAGCATCGCTTCGGCGGAGGATCTGGTCTATTGGCTGGAGACTTGCGCTCCGTACTATGAGCAGGATGAGACCATGACGTTGTCCAAAGACATTGACATGACGGATGTGGAGAAACTGGTCCCTGCCGAGACGTTCGCCGGGACATTCGACGGGCAGGGTCATAAGATCATGAACTGGAACTCAAAGGGACAGTCCTTGTTCGTGAAGAACAACGGAAAGATAACGGATGTGACAATTGACGCATCGTGCTCTTTCACATTGCAAAGTTCCGCCGAAGACACTTATTTCGGGCCGTTCGCCATGCACAATTACGGACAGATAACCAATTGCCGGAACAACGCTGTCATCTCTGTGCCGGAGGATGCTTCCGTGAACAAAGTTTATATCGGAGGTATTACTGCTTACAATTATGAGGAAGGTTCTGTCTCGGGATGCATAAACACCGGCAATCTGACCTTCCGCCCTTCCAAGGCCGACGGCAACATATTCATCGGTGGTGTCACCGCCTATGGAATGGGCTCCATAAGCGACAGTGAGAACTATGGCTCGTTTATCCTTGAGCCACAGCCTGAAAGTGTGCCGAACTATTTTATAGGAGGCATCAGCGCAAGGCAGTCTAAAGGTGTGATAAGCGGTTGCACAAATCATAAGGAAGCCTCGATAACCACAAACGCTTCGAAGCCGTCCAACGGCTACATCGGAGGTTTGGTTGGCTACCATGACGGTTCGTCAGACATCAACACGAGCAAGAATTTCGCTGACATATACTGTGGCTATGCGAAAGCCAGCTACGTCGGTGGTCTTATGGGATGGCAGACCAAGGTCTCAGACCAGGACTTCACATTGTTCCAAGACTGTGCCGTGAACAGCAACATAACAGCCTATACTAAAGGCAAGGGCACAAACGGAAACAATCCGTGCCTTTCAGCCGGACTTGTGGTAGGCCGTTTCGCGGGACAGGCCAACGCCAAGGTCTGCACTTTAGGAACACAGGACAAACCAATCAGCGTTGCCGGCTCCATAACCAGCCTTGAGACTGGCGAGACAGTGATTGCTTCAGAGAAGGATTTCGGAGTTCTCACCAGTGGAGACGGCAGCGGGACAAGCGCCAACGGAGCGGCTTCGATTTGGCAGATAATCAATGGAATATATAAGGTTACGGGCGATGGCCCGACTGGTGATCCTGAAGAGATAGTCATCCGTCTTGATGGTTACAGGCTTGATGTTCCCGCTGAAGGTGGAACAGTGTCATTTGGCGTGAAGGTGAACTATAATGCCACTGTCACTACGGATGTGGATTGGCTTGAGGTGGCTGAAGGCACTGTTGAGACAGGTTCCGTACAAGAAATCACTGTGACCGTCGGCATGAACGACCGTTCTTCGGAAAGGGAAGGGAAAGTGATTGTCTCGATGCCGCTGGGCACACGTGAAGTCATCACCATCTGCCAGGCCGGAAACACGAAACTTGAGGAAAGCCTTGTTTTGGGGTCAGAAACAGAGAACACAATCATTCTGGATCCTTCCGGTGCCGAACCGTCAAGTTTTTCGGTGACTGTCAACTATGACGCGGAAGTTACATCCGATGCATCGTGGCTGAGTTTCAATCCTTCGACAGTTCCTGGCGATGAGAAGCCTCATACCGTGGCAATCAACGCTTCCATGAACGATTCTGGAGCGCCGCGTTCAGCCATGGTGACCGTGACATTGCCGAAAGGTCTTTCAAAATCATTCAATGTGAGTCAAGACCGGTCTTCGCTCAAGGCCATTACCGAAATCTCCACCGCAGAGCAGTTCGTCGCTTTCATCGAGAGCGCCTCCAATGCTGATCTCTACACTGACGGATTAGTGACCAAGTTGACAAAGGATATTGACATGAAGGGTATTACGCTTACTCCGGCGGAGGATTACATTGGCATCTTTGATGGGGACGGCCACAAGATTCTGAATCTGGTCAGCGGAGCGCCTTTGTTTGCCAAGGCTTCCGGTAACGCAGTGGTGAAGAATCTTACGATTGACAGGTCATGCGTGTTCGATGTCGCTCCTGAATATTCATCGAAATGGGGAATTTTGGTTGGTAGCCTCGGCCCGGCTGACGCTACAGACAAGTGTTTGATAGAGAATTGTGTGAATATGGCGGGCATCACCATGTCCAAGGCGAACACGGCGCAGGCTTTCGTCGCCTCCATGACCGGGCGTGTCGGAACCGGCTCCGTGGTGGACGGCTGTGAGAACCATGGTTCCGTGACGTTGAGTCCGAAAGAGGCTATTACAGGAGAGATCAGAGGAGCGGGAATCGCCGGAAGCGTGAACGGAGCGATACGCAATTGTAAGAATAATGCTCCTGTCACGATCTGTCCGTCGGACATCACGAACAAGCTGTACGCCGCAGGAGTGGCCGCGAATGTGATGAACGTTGACATGGAGAACTGCGTCAACACCGTGAACGGAAAGGTGACCGTGCTTCCTGGCTCGTTCACATCCTCAAAGGATGGCTATGTGGGAGGAATCACGGGGTACAACGGAGGCGCCAACATAAAGAACAGCCGGAATTTCGGTGATGTCCGCATCAACTGCAATTTGGACAAAGTGCGGGTTGGTGGTCTGCTTGGTTTCCAGAGCACGCAGAAGAAATCAATGGTCACATTGGAAAACTGTGTCGTGAACTGCGATGTGACAGGTATATTCGCAAGCAAGGGAGGGAATGGCTCCACCACGCCGCTTAATTCCTGCGGTCTTGTTGTCGGACGTTTTGGCGGGCAGGGCAACACCACAAATGTCATTAACATCGGGACTGTTGAGAATCCTGTGAAGGTGTCCGGTTCGGTTACGGTCTATGAAGGCGAGACCGTAACGGCCGATGCTGACAATTACACCAACCTCTTGACCGGAGCCGGAAGCAAGACCAGTCTGTGCGGTGGCTCCACGACCCAGATGCTTAACGTGAAATTTGAAATTGTAACGAAAGAATAACTTAATGAATATGACGACAAAAACATTGATTGCCGCGACGGCGGTGTCACTCGTTTCCCTATGGTCCTGCAGCGACAATGTGCAGGACCAATCTGGGAAACTGAACGCGGAAGCCGCGAAGGAGTACTTGACCCCTATCCGCCCGGCATCCGAGGGCAGGAATCCTTGCTGGAACGAGTTCTGCAAGAAGTTCATCTACGCTCCGGCATTTGACATAAAGGCCGTGGAAGGCGCGGAGAACTACAAGTTTATTGTCAAGGAAAAGGAGGGATCCGGGGAATGGTCGTTCACTTCGGCCGACCCTTGCGCCGACCTCTCTCCGATCTGGGCGTCAATTCCTCCAGCCAATGTTGACTTGATCGTCCTTGCGCTTGATGGAAAGGATAACGTGCGCGACACGGTGTACAAGAGAAGCTTCCTCCGGGATTTCACGTTCGAGGGACCTTACAACGCCAATGTGAGACCGTACCGCGAGGCGGCCATTATGGCGGCTCTTTATATTCATAAGACTCCGGGAGCCCAGAAATTCAAGGAGTCATCAATTCCAGATCTGGACCTTTACTCGCATTTCACCTACGCCAACAAAGTGATCGGCGGGCTCATAAGCGTTGAGGCGAAGGTCGCTGAATGTGTCCCTACCCTGAAAGACGAGGCTCTGCTGATTGCCCGCAACGCCGCCAAGTTCCTGATGGACCAGAGCCGCCCGGAAGGAGACAGGCTTGAATATTTCCCTCCAACCTACTACGGTGACCGTGTGGCCTCGAAGAAAGACTGGAATGTGGGCAGGACCATGACCATGGACGCCTGCTATTCCGGCAACGCGTTCCTTGATCTCTTCAAGGCCACAGGAGACTCGCTATATTACGACAGGGCTCTCAAGATAGCCGACACGTTCATGAAAATCCAGAATGAGGATGGCTCGTTCCCGATAAAGGTGAATTTCGAGACAGGGGAGCCGGTGAATGAGGTCAAGGCCATGCTTCATCCGATTCTGAACTACACACGTCGCCTTGAGAATGACTATGGAGTCACGAAATATGCGGACATGAGTGCCCGGGCGGCCAGATGGATGAAGGAAGTGGCGTTGGAGACATTCGACCTCACCGGCCAGTTCGAGGACGTGACTGTTGAGGGTCTCAAGCCATACCAGAACCTTACGAACTGCACAGCGGCACCGTACGCCTCGTACATCCTGCGCGGCCACCCTTCCGCTGCCGAGATTGAGGATGCCCGTGATCTCATCCGCCTGAGCGAGGATCAGTTTGTCCATTGGAATGCCCTCCCGAACAAGGACGGTGTCAGACCTATGGCAACGCCTTGTGTGTACGAACAGCACCGCTATCAGGTTCCCGTGGACAACAGCTCATGCAATGTGGCCAACGCCTATCTTGATCTCTACGAGGCTACCGGTGATGAACTTGCCTTTGCCAAAGCCAAGGCCCTGGTGGACAATCTGACTGTGGTTCAGGACATCACCAACGGCAAGATTCCGACAACTTTCGATCTCCGCAGTCCTGAGCGCAACAAACGCCGCACCTATTGGATAAACTGCACCAACGCCTCCATCACCATCCTCCTGCGGATGGCCGGGTTGACAGGCGAATAGCGTGCTTTCATCGCTCATCACATTTGAAAGGTTAATTTTATTGAAATCATTCAAATACCAATAAGAAGCTGTTTTGATTTGTTTGTTTGAAGGTTTGAGAGTGAAAAACTTCAGTTT
>DCCQ01000100.1:15192-18765 GCA_002314195.1 Bacteroidales bacterium UBA1077
ACATTTCAAACAAATCAAAACAGCTTCTAAGATTTTTCAGTAAATTTGTAGGAATATTCTTAAGAAGATAGATGCAGGTTTTTCTACAGATTCTTACCCTGCTCGGAGCGATGGCCATGTTCCTGTACGGAATGACCATGATGAGCGAGGGTCTTCAGAAGGCGGCGGGTGACAAGCTGCGATCATTTTTGGCGTCCATGACGTCAACGACCCTCAAAGGTATCATCACGGGTATTGTCATCACTGCCCTCATCCAATCCTCCAGCGGAACGACCGTGATGGTCGTCAGCATGGTCAATGCAGGTCTGCTCGCGCTGGGCAACGCAATCGGCGTGATCATGGGAGCCAACATAGGAACGACGCTCACGGCCTGGATGATCTCCCTGTTCGGATTCAGCTACGACATCGGAGCGTTCGCCGTGCCGTTCATCGCTCTGGGCTTCTTCATGATGACCCTCAAGAGCAACAGGAACCGCAACGTCGGAGAGTTCATCATCGGATTCGCGTTCCTGCTCATCGGTCTCGCGACGATGAAGGACTCGGTGCCTGATCTGAACCAATATCCTGATGTCCTGGCACTTGTAAAGAACCTGACCAGTTACGGCTTCTTCTCCGTGATCATATTCACCCTTGTCGGTGCCCTTATAACTGTGATTGTGCAGGCCTCCAGTGCCTCTTTGGCACTCACGATGGTCTTCGTGGCGAACGGCTGGATCAACTTCGAGATGGCCGCTGCCATGGTTCTCGGAGCGAACATCGGAACCACTATAACCGCCAACATAGCCGCTGCGGTGGGGAACTACTCGGCAAAGCGCACTGCTATGGCGAACACGCTGTTTAATGTGATCGGAGTCGTGCTGGCGTTGTTGTTCTTCAACCCACTGATGAAGATAATAGCCTCGATGACAACTGCCATAGGCTTCGAGAACCCTGTCACCCTGTTCGATGGAACGACCGCAGCGGGATGTTTCTCCCCGGAGCAGCAGAACTCGATGCTTTACGGAATATGCATCCTCCACACGGTCTTCAACCTTTCCACGACCCTGATTCTTGTCTGGTTCATCCCTCAGCTCGTCAAGGCTGTCAACAAGATTATTCCTACGCCTAAGGGCGAGGAAGAGGTCTATCGCCTCAAGTTCATCCAGGGCGGGCCTCTTTCCACGGCAGAGCTTTCCCTCGATGAGGCCAAGCAGGAGATTATCCATTTCGCGGAAATATGCTGTCGTGAGGTCGGCTTCATTCGCAGCGCTGTGAGCGCGAAAACCCAGTCCGAACTGGAGCCTGTTAATGAGAAGCTTGTCAAGTACGAGAGCATCACGGATAAGATTGAATATGAGATCGCTTCCTACCTGAATGAGGTGTCCAAGGGTGACATCAGTGCGGTTTCCGCATTGAGAATCAAGTCAATGTACAGGGTGATCGGTGAGCTGGAAAGCATCGGAGACTCCGGAGAGGCCATCGGCAGGATGATGAAACGCGCCCTTGACCACGGCAAGACGTTCGATGACGAGATGATAAAGAGGCTGGACAGGATGCTCGACCTTTTGGGCGTGGCCTTCAAGGCTATGACCGATAACCTAAGCTCTCCGGCGCTCTTCCTAAAGGACATCTCCAACGCTGAGGACGCGGAGTACAACATCAACGAGTACCGCAACAGCCTGCGTGAGGAGCACATCGTGAACATCGAGAAGGAAGGCTACAACTACCAGACCGGTGTGTTCTACATCGACATAGTGCAGGAACTTGAGAAGATGGGTGACTTCATCATCAACATTTCCCAGAGCCTGTTGGAAAAAAACGACTAAGGTATGAGACGTGCGCTGACATATTCATTGATCACGCTCTGCGCTTTGGTGATGACCGCTTGCGGCGGGCGGAAGGCAAAGGAAGCCTCCGCTTTCCAGCCGCATCATTTTCCGTCGATGCCGGAGCCGCCGGCCGTGATAACGGAGCCTAAGGAGGCGACTGAATATGTCCTCTCGAATTATTGGAATGAGTTCCTGTCCAGAACATATCCTTGTGACTCTGGCATCGTTAACGGAGTTTCGTCGGAAGAGGTAGAAAAGGCATTGGGAACATACGTGACCATTCTTGAAAGAAACTGTGGGATTGATTTCGGCAGGAAGGCCATGGCTGATTTCTTCGATAAGGTTGAGAAATTCGAAGCCGCCGACACTTCCTCCAATGTGTTCGAGTTTTTCGAGGAGATGGTCCCAAAGTACCTCTACGACCCGAACTCCCCGGTGCGCAACGAAGACCTTTATCTGCCTTACATCTCACGTCTGGCTGTCTCGGATTATGTTGACCCCGATATGAAGCCAGCCTACGACCACGACTCCAAGATGTGTTCTTTGAATATGATAGGGTCTCCTGCCGCTGATTTCATATTCACGGACCTGTCCGGCAGACGGCACACACTTTACAGCGTCAAGGCTGAGACGACTCTGCTGTTCTTCACCAATCCAGGCTGTCCGGCCTGCAAGGAGATCATCGAAAGCCTGACTTCGGACGGGAATATCGCTGGTCTGGTGGCTTCCGGCAGGCTCGCCGTGGTCAACGTTTACATTGACGACGAACTGGATAAATGGCGTGAATATGCTTCCGTCTATCCCAAGAACTGGTACAACGGTTACGATCAGAGCTATCTGATCCGCTCCGATGTCACCTATAACGTGCGGGCTATCCCATCGTTGTATGTGCTTGATTCAGAGAAAAAAGTGATTATGAAGGACGCTCCTGTGGAGAATGTCCTGCCATATCTTGAAAATCTAAAATAACACTGAATATGAAAATCAGCAAGGAACTTTGGGGCACGTCCCCTGACGGAAAGGAGATATTCCTTTATACTCTTGAGAATGAGAGAGGTGCGTTCGTACGTCTTTCAAGCATTGGTGCCGGAATCGTTTCGATCGCCGTACCGGACAAGGACGGAAAGATCGCGGATGTGGTTTTGGGCTACACAAAGCCGGAGGATTATTTCGGAGACGGCCCTTGTGCTGGAAAATGCCCCGGACGTTACGCCAACCGTATAGCCCTCGGAAAGTTCACGCTCGACGGGGTGGAATATTCATTGCCGATCAACAACGGCCCTAACCATCTGCACGGCGGTCCGGACGGATTCCAGAATCAGGTCTGGGACAGCCGCATCGAGGGGGACGCTGTTGAGTTCCAGTATTTTTCTCAGGACGGCGAGGCCGGATATCCAGGTAATCTTAAAGTCGTGGCGCACTACGAGTGGAGTGAGGACGATGTTTTGAAGCTGACTTTCACGGCTCAGACCGACAAGGCAACTGTCATCAACCTTACCAACCACGCCTACTTTAATTTGAATGGCGAGGGCAACGGGAATATTCTTGACCACGAGTTGAAACTCAACGCCGAGGTCTATCTGCCGACAGACGAGACTCTGATTCCGGTAGGGGAGCCTGATCCTGTCGCCGGCACTCCGATGGATTTCCGGGAGTTCAAGAAGATCGGAGCTGAAATCAAAGCTGACTTTCCGGCATTGAACTACGGCAAGGGCTACGACAACTGTTTCATGATCAATGACTATGAGGCTGGCCAGCTTCAGAC
>DCCQ01000103.1 GCA_002314195.1 Bacteroidales bacterium UBA1077
GCACTTGCTTTTTGACTCTGCCGATGATTCCCTGTGGCCGTAAATTTGGATAATTGACTATTTTTTACTTACTTTGTGGCGCTATTTGTTCGCGGATTATCCGATGGACGTTTGTTAATAGCGTGTTTAACAAGAATATACTATTTAATTTATTCAATTATGACTGAAGAAGAAATTGTAAAGCAGGTCAAAGCGATTATTGTTGACAAGCTGGGCGTTGAGGAGTCTGAAGTGACTGAGAGCGCCAACTTCACAAATGACCTCGGAGCTGATTCTCTTGACACAGTTGAACTTCTCATGGAGTTTGAGAGAGTGTTCGGAATCAAGATTCCTGATGAGGAGACAAGCACAATCGCGACCGTTAAGGACGCAATCGACAAAGTCAAGGAAAAGCTCGCCAGCAAGGAGGAAGCATAATAATCCTTTGATGTAAAAAGATTAAGCCTCGGATTTCGGTCCGAGGCTTAATCTTTTATTTCTCAGGGAATCCTTTCGGGATGGCGAATGTCACTTTCAGCTTAGGCTTCTTGCCTTCAGCCTTAGGGCCGCGAAGCACGGCTCTGTAGTAGCGGTCCTTGTCCAGTTCGGTGCTGGAGGTCGTTGTGGTGGCCGAAGAGTAGGCGTACTGAGCCATTGTCTGATAGTTGTAGTAGTTACTGTAGTAGCCATAACCACCGTACCCCCCATAGCCATAGCCTCCGTAGCCATAACCGTATCCCCCATAACCATAACCGCCGTAAAGTTGGTTCGCGTATGAGGCGTAAGCCATCTGCTGGTAGTAGTTGGCCATCTCCTCGGCCTCTGCATCAGTTGTGGTTGTTTTTTCGTACCACATGATAAGGAACCAGATGTCGTAGTTTGAAAGTTTGCTGTCTCCATCCTTTTTCCTGATGATCTGCTGGACGTGGTGTGTGATGTCAGGGGCGTAGTTGCAAAGCGAACGGTTGACCTCGCCCTGGTTCTCGTCCGAGGCACTCGCGTCTGTAAGACCTGCGAATGTCACCGTTGTGTCGGTGCTTATCTTGATTGTCGGGCTCAGGATCTTAGGATAGCGGAACATGGTTGTGTAGTCGTCCGGGAAATCGAACGGCATCTCTATCGTGGCCTTGGAAATCAGAGTCGTGGCAGGGTTCCCGCCTTTCTTTATGATCTCCTCATTGACCAGACGCTGGATTTCGGAAGCCGGGACGACAGGTTTGACCCCGCTTCCGCCCTCGATGTAGAGCTTGTCATCCGCCTTGCCGACAAGATGATCCGACTCGTGACGGTCAACATTGAACACGTACTGTGAAGGCACGGTCTTGACATTGATCAGAGAGTCAAGATCCTGCATCTCGATCGGACTGAAGTAGAACATCAGGCTCGAATCCCTTCTTTCCCCGTTGAATTCTCCGTTGAAGTAGAGTATGGCATAGTTGTCCGTCCTTGTGATGTAGGATGCGCCTGAACTTTGTTTGACGAGCCTGAGGATGTCCATCTCGTACATGTCGAACCGTCCGCCGTTGCCGGTTGGGTCATCTGTGCAGAGGTATATTCCCGGAAACTTCTTCGAGTATGTGGCCATGTCTTTCAGGTCGTCCTGTGTCATGCTGAGGTATTGCTTCCCGTAGTCTTCTGTGAACTCGAACGTCAGTGAGTCCTGGCCGTTGGCGACGGGAACACCTTTGGTGATCCGCCTGATTCCGTGTTTGATTTCGGTACGGGAGAAATAATCCTTGCTTCCGAGCGGTTCTTCGAGCGCATAGACGTTGACGTTCTGGAGAATGTTCATCTGGCTTTCGTCAGCCACGGAGACCGAGTCCACGGCCGCCTTGAACTTGAATCTCTGGAACACCGGATCCTTCCCGAAATCCACCGAGTCCAGCACCGGCACAAGCGTCACGACACTACCTCTGCTGAAAAGCCCGAAAGTCTCGTCCCGGATGGCTCCGATGGTGATTCTTCTGGAAGAGTAGGCCGTGAGGCTGTCGATGGACTTCATCCAAACCTCATCGAGGTCGAACTCGGCCGTGTGGAAGTCATATTTCTGGTCAGTAGGGATAAAGTCCCCGCCGAGTTTCTGATCCACCCCGACGCAAGACATGAGACTCGCCGTCAGGGCTATGATTGCTGGAAGTTTTCTCATTTACTGCAACTGTTGATAAAAGTTGTCGTATTCCTCGATGTAGCGCCCGCTCGCGATCGATTCCTCGTTGAATGGAAGTGTAGGCAAGCCTTTCTCCTCGCAGAATCTGATCAGTCGCGGGTCAACATTGCTGTCTCCGAGGATGATGCCGTCCGAATACATGGCGGCGGTTTCAGCAAGATTTATGCCAGTAGGTTCGTCGGGAAGAGGCACATCGGCGGGCTTGATACCCCCGAAAAGAATGTTGCCCTTGAAATTTGGTGAGAATTTCTCGTCCGCGATTTCCCCGTACAATGATGTCACTATCCTGCTTCCATTGAATATAGGGTCGCCGTTGTAGGCTTTCTTGAGATAGAGAGGCACGAGGTGCGAGATCCAACCCTGGCAGTGGATCACATCCGGTGCCCAGCGCAGTTTCTTGACGGTCTCCAGAACGCCCCTGGCGAAAAAGATCGCTCTCTGCCCGTTGTCCTCGAAGAATCTGCCGTCGGTGTTGAATGTAATCTGCTTGCGGCGGAAATAGTCCTCGTTGTCAATGAAATAGACTTGAATCCTGGCCGATGAGATCGATGCGACCTTGATAACAAGAGGTCTGTCAACATCGCCGATGATGATGTTCATTCCGGAAAGCCGGATCACTTCGTGAAGCTGGTTCTTGCGTTCGTTGATGCATCCGTAGCGCGGCATGAACGCCCTTATTTCCTTTTTGCGCTCCTGAATGCCCTGCGGCAGGCAACGGCCGATCTTGGAAATCGGAGTCTCCGGCAGGAAAGGCATGATTTCCGAATTGACGAATAAAACTCTGTTTACGGGTTTTCCCATGGTAATTTTCTTGTCTTACAAAGATAAGAATTTTTTTTCATATTTCGATATTTCACTATCTTTGAATCAAATTTGGAGTAATGCGCTAAAATGGCGGTAGGTGAAAACAAGTTGATACGCAGGAGGCTCGTCGGAGCCTGGCTTTCCACGGTCGTCAGCATCAGTCTGGTGCTGCTTCTCGTGGGCATTGCCGCGCTTCTGGTCGCCAACGCGGGAAGTGTCTCCGATTATTTCAAGGAGAACATGCAGGTCTCGGTGCTTATGAAGCAGGAGGTCGCCGAGGACGAAGCCATGAAATATATCACCGCGCTGGACGCCATGCCTTTCATAAAAAGCACCAAACTCGTGTCACGCGAGAAGGGCACGGAAGAGATGGCGGAACTTCTTGGCGAGGATTTCCTTAGTGTCTTCGAGACGGCTCCGATTCCGGTCTCAGTGGATGTGACCTTGAAGGCTGAGTATGTGTCTTCTGACAGCCTTGAGGTTATCAAGAGGGAAATTATGAAGTCCCCGCTGGTGGATGAGGTTGTCTATCAGGAGTCTCTTGTCGACAAGCTGAACACGAACCTTCGCAAGATTTCACTGGTTCTGGGCGTCTTCATCGTCCTGCTGTTGTTCATTTCCTTCGTGCTTATCAACAACACCGTGAGGCTCAACGTTTTCTCGAAACGGTTCACGATCCACACGATGAAGCTGGTCGGCGCCACCAAGTCCTTCATCCGGGCTCCTTTTATGCTGCAGGCCGTATTCCAAGGACTTTTCTCCGCGCTCATGGCCACCATCATGCTGGTGGGGATTCTCTTCTTTGTCAAAAGCGAGTTCGCGCGGCTTTTCGAAGTGTTCCGGCTCGACATCCTTCTGATGGTGATCGGAGTTGTGATCGTCACGGGTGTCGCCATCTGCACGGTCAGCACCGCATTGGTGGTGGGGCGTCTTGTCTCGCTTTCCAAAGATGAGTTATATTGCTAACAATAAAAATATTCATGAATATGTCTGATAACACCAAGATGCCAATCACCGGCAAAGGTCTGCGGATGCTCCTCATGGGACTCGTTGTGATGGTTGCCGGTTTCGTGCTGATGATGGGAGGAGGGACAGTCGATCCTGACAGGTTCAATTGGGCCATGTTCGATTTCCGCAGGCTGGTCGCCGCCCCGATTGTGATAATATGCGGAATCGCCATAGAGATCGTGGCCATAATGAGGCGGCCAGGAAACACGGAAAACGAGTGATGCTATGAACTGGTTGCAGGCTCTTCTTTTGGGGATAGTCCAGGGGTTGACCGAGTTTCTGCCGGTCAGTTCCAGCGGGCATCTCATGATAGTCAAGGAACTTCTTGGCGTTGACGGGGACGGCTTCCTGGATTTCACGGTGACTGTCCATCTCGCGACGGTGCTGAGCACCGTGATTGTGTTCTGGAAACCGATCTGCAGGCTTTTGGCCGGCTTGTTCAAGTTCACCTACAACGATGAGACGGACTATGTGTTCAAGATCGTCCTCTCGATGGTTCCGGTGGCGGTTGTCGGATTGTTGTTCAAAGAACAGGTCGAATCCCTGTTCGGTGACAATCTGTTCACTGTGGCCGTGTGCCTCATAATCACCGCGATTCTCCTCTACCTCTCTGATGTGGCGGGACGCATGGCCGCACACGGGAAAGGCGCGGCGCCATCCACGTCCGTCCGTAACGGGATCTCCTACTGGCAGGCTTTTGTGGTAGGCCTTGGCCAGGCCTTGGCCGTGGCTCCAGGGCTGTCACGTTCCGGCACCACCATCGCGACCGGACTCCTGTGCGGGGTGAAGCGCGAGGTCATGGCCCAGTTCTCATTCCTGATGGTGCTTGTTCCTATCATCGGAGAGCAACTTCTGGATCTGCTGAAATGCGCCACCGGAGAGGCCACATTGGGCGGAGGTCTCAGTCCTGTGTGCCTTGTCGTCGGATTTTTGGCGGCCTTCCTTTCTGGATTGTTCGCCTGCAAGGCCATGGTCGCCATCGTGAAGAAGGCCAAGCTTACCTGGTTCGCCCTTTACTGTCTTGTGGTGTCGCTTCTCCTGCTGATATTCGCGTAGGTATATTCATAAACTTCCATGGCTGACAGAACGCTTTCGTACTTTGTGTCGGATGTCCACCTCGGACTGGATGTGAATGATCCGGCAGACCGCGAGGCTCGTTTCGTCCGTTTCCTGAGATCCATCCCGAAGGACAGGACGCAAACCCTGTACCTGCTTGGCGACATCTGGGATTTCTGGTACGAGTACCATGATGTGGTCCCGAAGGGCTATGTGCGTGTGTTTGCCGCGTTGATGGATCTGATGGACGCCGGCGTGGAAGTCTGCTTTTTCCAGGGCAACCACGACATCTGGTGCTTTCATTATTTCGAAGAGCTGGGAATACGGATCCTTCAGCAACCTTATGTGGTTGAAATAGGAGGTAAGACCTTCTGTCTTGGACACGGGGACGGTCTGGGCCCGGGGCACAGATGGTACAAACTGATGCGTTGGGGATTTCGCAACCGGTTCTTCCAGGGCATATTCAGCCTTTTGCATCCTTACATCGCCTTCCGTTTCGGCAAAGGCTGGTCAAAGAAGAGCCGTGTGGCGAAGAGCCAGGAATATTCTTTCAGAGGGGCCGATGAGCCTTTGTACAAGTTCGCCGAGGATTTTTCCGAAAAAAGGCATGTGGACTATTTCATATTCGGACATTTCCACGTGAGCGAGGACATTGAACTCCCGACAGGAGCCAGGCTGCTGATCCTCAAGGACTGGATGAGACCTCACTCGTCGAATTTTATCTGCTTCGACACGATGTCCGGATGCTTGGGCATCTCCCAGAATATCGAATAGTACAGAGCGTCAAACTCGCCGCGCTGCCATTTCTCGACAAGATATTCAGTCATCTTGTCCTCTCCTTTCGGGTCGTAGTGGGATTTCAGGTTCTGGCCGAAGACTTTTGCCACGCCTTGCCAGAATCCTGCGGAAAGACCGCTTTTGTAGTCCTTGATTATTGAATATGAGGATTTCCCGATTTCCCGGTCAACCAACTTTATGAGTAACTTGCCCTGCGAGATTGTCATGCCCCTCAGCGGTTTCTCGTAGGCCTCCAGCAATTCTTTCTGAAGCCTGTTGACATATTTCTCCTTTTTCCTGCGTCCCAGGCTGTTGTCGGTGATGTGCCTGTCGGCCTGACTTTCCATGTCTTTCGCCAGAAGGGCGTAAGGATAGACCTTGTTGAAATTGTAAACCAGGCGATAGTACCTTTTCAGGTCTCTTCTGCTGCCTCGGTAGCCGCGAGGAAAAATCCAGGCAGGATCGATGCTGTCGTAATAGGCTGTGTCGCCGTGCTCGACCCTGTAGCCCATATAGCCAGACCTTCCTCTTCCGTCTGTCTGAGGCGGGACATCACAGATGTTGCCGGCGAAGAGATCCGTCACCATCATGATTCCTGCCATGAAGCAGGCAGCGTATGAAATCAACCTTTTCATTTTTTTCCAGAGCTTGCAAAGGTACGCAATTTCTGAAAAAAGTGTGCCAAGTCAAAACTTGCCGATAGGCGTGTCGCGCTCGTGTCGAAATTGGAAGGTAATTTTTTTTGTGATATTATTTAATGTTTTGAAAATGACGATATTCTTTTTGAGAAACCGTGGTCGAAAAAGTTGAAATATTTCTTAAATTATGTTTGAAATTCGTGAATTTTTGCTAACTTTACAGTCCCAATTTCTAGGGTGTAGTGGCGCAATGCGCTGATATTCAATAGATTTTGGAGAATTTGGAAATTATTAAAGTAGTACAGCAATGTTACAACCAAAGAAAACTAAGTTCAGAAGAGAACAAAAGAACGTGATGAAGGGGATGGCCCAGAGGGGCAACCAGCTCGCGTTCGGTTCCTTCGGTCTCAAGACCCTCGAGAACTGCTGGATCACAGCGCAGCAGATTGAGTCCGCGCGTCAGGCTATTTCACGTTGTATGAACCGTGAGGGGCAGATCTGGATCAGGATCTTCCCGGTCAAGCCTTTCACCAAGAAGCCTCTCGACACCCGTATGGGTAAAGGTAAGGGTGATCCTCAGGGATTCGTGGCTCCTGTCACCCCGGGACGTATCATCTTCGAGGCTGACGGTGTTTCGCTCGCGATCGCCAAAGAGGCCATGCGTCTTGCCGCCCACAAGCTTCCTATCGCGACCAAGTTCGTGGTCCGCAGGGATTATGTTGAATAATAAATGGAGAAGGAATAATGAAAACATCTGAAGTTCGCGAGATGTCCATTGCAGATCTGCAGGACCGCATCCAGGTTGAAAAGAACAGGCTTGACACGATGAAGCT
>DCCQ01000053.1 GCA_002314195.1 Bacteroidales bacterium UBA1077
TGGTCCGTGGCGAGAAACTGATGATTGTGAAGAACTGCTACCAGTTCCTCAATGACGTCAAAGGAATGGACTATATCGCCAACGGTGACATCGCCAAGTTGGTGTCCATAAGGAATTTCGAGGAACGTTAC
Source organism: Bacteroidales bacterium UBA1077 (assembly GCA_002314195.1). Taxonomy (GTDB): domain Bacteria; phylum Bacteroidota; class Bacteroidia; order Bacteroidales; family UBA932; genus Cryptobacteroides. Next base: position 132 of record DCCQ01000053.1, read on the forward strand.
GGCCTCCATTTCGCTGACGCCCGCCTTTCGTTCCCGGACTACGATGACACCGAGATCGTCGCCAAAGTCTGCCTGGATACCCTTGAGTCCGAGTCCGCCTCACTGAGCTACGAGCAGCAGAACCGGCTCTACAACGGAGTCAACGAGGACTACGCTGACATCCCGACCAAGAAAAAGCGTTACGAAGCCGTCCGCGAGGACCCTTACTACAACGCCCTCCAGCTCAAGTATGCCAACGCCATCACCTGCCACAAAAGCCAAGGCGGCCAATGGAGCTGTGTCTTCATTGACAACCCGTTCTGGCAGGACGAACTCACCGTCGATGACCTAAAATGGCTGTACACCGCCCTCACCCGCGCCACCGGCAAGGTCTATCTCGTCAACTTCAAGGACGAGTACTTCGCTTCAAGGTGATTTGCATAGATTGGGTGCATATTTTTATAAAATGTGCACTAATTTCATGCAAATATTAAATAAATCTGCGTTATTTTCGTGCAAAGATGCTATACCCCGCTGTTGCGGAATGGGGAAATTTTCCATAACTTGGGGTGATGATCTGAAAATATTTATGAATATGAATAAAATTTTTACGGCTTTGGTTTTTATGCTGTCTCTGAGCGCTTCAGCGGAGGATTTTAAGGAAGTTCCCAAGGCCTGGAAATGGGTGGGGAAGAACGAGGTGGCGTTGACTTACGATCACTCTTTCACGGGGAATAAGGATTTCTCTGTCAATGCTGTGACCGGGAAAGTGACAGAGGGAATATGCTATCCTGCGAAGTTCACGGAATTTCCGTTCAGGCCTGAGGGTGCGGTCAACCTGACATATTCACCGGACTCCACCAAGATGGCGTTCACGAGGGACAACAATCTTTGGGTGGTGGACATTGCCACGAAAGGGGAGACGCAACTGACGTTCGACGGGTCGGATGTGATTCTGAACGGCTACTCATCGTGGGTATATTACGAGGAGATTCTGGGCCGGCCTACCCATTACCGAGCCTTTTGGTGGTCTCCTGATTCGCGCAAGATCGGGTTCTATCGCTTTGACAATTCGGAGGTTCCGGTTTTTCCGATATATTCGCCGTTCGCGCGGGACGCAGACCGTTCGGGGATGGGGTTGGCATATTCACAGAACGCCGGGGCGGCTGTCGCATTGCCGAACGTCTCTCCGACGGGAGGGTCGGTCCGCATGACCCGCTATCCTAAATGCGGTGACAACAACCCTAAGGTTCGCATCGGGATCGTGGATGTCCAGGAGGGCAAGACTGCTTGGGCGGACTTCGATGAGAATGACGACCAGTATTTCGGGACTCCGTTCTGGGGAGCCGGCAGCGAGGCCTTTTATATTCAAAGGGAACCGAGGACGCAGAACACTCTTGACCTTTATGCCGTGTCACCGGTTGACGGGACGAAGAAGCACATCTACCACGAGTCCTACAAGACATGGCTCGACTGGATCGACGGGATGCTGTTCGGGCGGGACGGAATCTACATGGTCCGCTCGTTTGAAACTGATTGGCAGCAAATATATTACCTCTCTTATGACGGTTCTGTCTTGAAGCGGTTGACGGATGGGGAGAACTGGCGGATGTCGCTTGTGGACGTGAAGGAAGGCAAGGCGATGAAAGGCTTTGATGGTGGTTCGTCGGAGGTTTTGTTCGTCGCGGAGCGTGACTCCCGCGTTCGCAGCGGGCTATATTCAGTCTGCAAAGGGGTGATCAGGAATATCTCGGATCCAGACATGCACGTCACTTCTGTGCGGGTCTCTCCGGACCAGAGGTATGCCATCGCTTCTGCCAGCAATTCAAGGACTCCGAATCAGGTTTGGATCTATGATTTGAAGAAGTCGGTGAAGTCTTTCAAGGTGGCTGACATGGCCGGGGAGAATTTCAATGCTTCGAAATATGCTCTTCCTGAACAAATTACCATGACGACCAAGGACGGGTTTGAACTTCCTGCGATGATTGTCTATCCTAAGGATTTCGATGCGTCCATGAAATACCCTGTCCATGTGGACATCTATGGTGGCCCGGATTCCCCACAGGTGATTGACAGGTTCCGCGGTCCGGCATATTACCAATGGTATGCGGAGAACGGAATCATCGAGGTTGTCGCGGACTGCCGGGCTTCCGGTCATAACGGCCGCAAAGGTCTGGACCAGATCTACAGGCGTCTGGACGAGCGGGAGGTGCTGGATTTCGTGGAGTGGGCTGAATATCTCAAATCGCTTCCTTACGTGCAGGGCGACAAGATCGGTGTCGAGGGATTCTCGTTCGGTGGCACGATGACCGCGCTTCTGGTCATGAAACACCCGGACGCTTTTCACTATGGAATCGCTGGAGGAGGAGTCTATGACTGGGCTCTTTACGACACTCACTACACGGAGCGCTTTATGGACACCCCTGCCAACAACCCTGAGGGCTACGCTTCGACCAAGACCATCGCCAGCGCGGAGAACTATCCGGTCACGGAGAAGAACTACGATGGCTCCGTGATGCTTAAGATCACCCACGGAACCGGTGATGACAACGTGCACTTCCAGAGCACATTGCTGCTGGTGGACGCGCTTCAGAAGGCTGGCAAGAAGTTCGATCTGATGATCTATCCGGACGGAATGCACGGCTATCGTGGCTACCAAGGCCGGCATTTTGGCGAGGCCAACCGCGCGTTCTGGCTCAAGTACCTCAAAGGAGAGTAGTCTCGGTCACTGAGTTTGTCGAAGTGGCCGCCTTTATGGTTCACAGGCTCACCAGTCGTAGATAAGGAACAGCCCACAGGGTTTGCTTATGTGACAGTAATGTACCAAGTAACATGATAAAGAACATTCAAATTATATTTTCGTCTTTCGCCTTGTTGGCGGCCGCTTCGTCATTCTGCGCCGCCCAGGAGGTGACACGCAGCGCCCAGATTCCCGGACTGCGTCCGTATAAGATTGATTTGGAATATATCACCAAGGCTGAAAAGGACTCTGTGCGTATGGTGGCCGAACTCTGGAAAGGCTACGTGGAATCATTTACATCTTCTGCAGACGAGACCAGAAGGCGTTCGTACTGGGTGGACGGATCACCTGACTACCTCCAGGAGTTTGATGACGGAAACCTGCTCTACTCCTCATTCCGCGAGAATCGCATTCTGGACATCCGGAAACTTGGCGAAGGAACCTACGAACTGATAGCCGCCACGTTCAGCAAACTTCCTGGCGAAGACTACGAAGGATGGATGGAAACCGTCTTCCGTGTCTGCGCGAAGGCTGTCGCTCCCGGCAACGGAGGCAAAGACAATCCGTTCCGCCTGTGCAACTGGCTTGACGCGGAACTCCCTGCCTTGACGAAAACCAGTTTCAAAGGCATTGAATATTACAGCTTTTCTGACAGTAAAGTCCCCAAGCGCACCGCTTCACGACTGTCTGCCTTTGCCAGAACTTTCATCAATGAATATGCTCCCGATTTCTCCGGCCCGATCCGTTATGTGGTGGCTCCGTCCATTGACCAGTGCGAACGCCTGTCCGGCATGCTGTTCAACGCATATTCAAACCCTCTGATGAGTTCGGTGTCCGGAAAGACCTCAGACAGGGCATTCTATGGCCGGACATTCGGCTCTGACACAGTCTTGTCGAATTATTGGGACGACAGGCGCGATGCCGCCCTTCTGCTTCTCCGCTCAGCATGGCCGAAAGCGTTGCCGATGATTCAGGAAGGCGTCGCGGCCTATCATGGCGGGTACATGGATCTGTCATATTCAGACATTAAATCCTCGCTCAGGCGTTACCTTGCCGGAAAGAAGGAACTTGATCTTTCCGATGATGACAATTTCTACGATCTTGCCATTCCGGTGGCCGGAAAGGATGGCGTGACGTCCGCTGTTGTCCCTCTTGAAGGCCTGATCGGTGCCGCCATTGTCGAATATTCCCTGACCCAAAACGGCCACGGATTGGTTTGCCGCCTGCTTGAGTGCGGAAGCTACGCTGACATATTCAAAACCCTCGGCATTCCTTCCTCTGACATCAATGATTTCATCCGCGGAATCCTTTGAACTTTCGGTTGATAATTACGCTTCTTTCTGATTGTTGTCTCGAATTAATTCATTACTTTTGTGTAAACCGTAGAGACCACTGGAGGCCTCGAAGAGACGGACAAACCTGACACATCAGCTAATGGACAACAACAGCCAGTACACCGCAGCCCTGACAGGAGGAGGCTTCCTATTCGAGGAAACCCTTATCCTTCTGCCTTTGCTTCAGGCTCGGAACAGTGAGGAACTTCTGAAGGAGGAAAAGATCAACAACAATCTGCTGCACATCAATGCGGAGGCGGCGCGCTCGCGAAACATTCATGAGATAAGGAGACGCTATCGCGCTGTGCCTCCTTCATTTTGGGATGACTTCAATGAGATGGGCAGGAGCGACAAGGTGGTCGCTCTTTTCTATGTGATACTGAAGACTTACAGGATCTGTTTCGACTTCCATGTGAATGTCACCATGCGCAAATGGAACAGCGTCTCGAAGTGTTTAGACAAGGATGACCTCATGGTGGAGTTCAACGAAATCTCAGCCAAGGACGAGTTCGTTGACTCTTGGAGCGACCTCACGAAAGGAAAGGTGGCTGGAGCGTATCTGACCATCCTGCGGAAAGTCGGCATGCTTGACATCAACAATCATTTGCAGGCTCTTTCCTGCACCAATTTCGGGTATTACCTGACGAAAGGGGAGCCTTGGTTCCTTGAAGCATGCCTTCTGCAACCCTATGAGATTGAGAATATTAAGAAATCTATGATATGACCATAAAAGAACTTGATGACAAACTGAACAGCCCTGGTTTCCAGGACACGGAGAACGGGGACTTGTTCTATAACTTCTTCATCTATCAGTACCCGGCAGAGAAAGAGTACGACATCCGCAGGCAGATCCAAGAGTTCAAGGCGAACCTCATCCGTCCCGTGAACTATGTCGATGTGCTGACCCTCAATCTGTTTGAGGAGTTCTGCCATTATCTTGACCGGAAGAAGTTCCTGCGTCATCCGTCCATGCTGAAGTACCAGTTGGAGAAAGAGCGGGTCGACCCGTCCAACGCGCGGAACACCCAGGACACACTGACTCGCAACGCTCATTCACCGGAGTTTGTACGGTACATCCACCAGCGCATCATCGACCACATCACCATCAAGGATGGGTATCGCCGTCCATATGTTTTCCTGTATGGCGTCGGCAGCATGTTCCCATACCTGAGAGTCAACGAGTTCCTTGCCCTCTACGAGGACTATAACGAGACAGGGAAGTATAAGATCATCGTCTTCTATCCAGGACATAGAGATGGCAATTCGTTCAGATTGTTCGACACGCTTCCCGACAACCACACCTATCGCGCGACACTATTAATCAATGAATAACGTATGAAACTGAAAGATTTATACAGCAAACCCATCAACCGTGCGGTCAATCCCGCCGTCAGCGCCACCAAGTTCGACCCGGAGACAGAACGGATTGAAATACAGGAATATGTCTTCACAGACGAGATCATCAACGGCCTCTTCCGCATACTCGACGCCATCAAGAACAACAAGCCTTACGACCATGTCGGAATTTGGATTGACGGTTACTACGGTTCGGGAAAGTCTCACTTCCTGAAATACCTCGACTACTGCATCACCCCTTCCACCCGCGAGGCTGCCCTCTCCCGTCTGCTCGAAGCGGTGAAGGCCATCGACCCGCTCGACGAGAAGCACAACCTTGGTTTCGATTACGACGAGTTGCTCTCTATTGCCGACTGGCTGAAGCATGCCACCATCGACACTTGCATCTTCAACCTTGAGACCAGCTACGACAACTCCACCGACAAGAAGAAGGCTTTCCTTCATGTTTTCTGGAACGAGTTCAACGGCAAGCGTGGCTTCAACAAGTTCAACATCACCCTTGCGCAGAATCTTGAGAAGCCGTTGGCGGAAAAGGGTGTGTTTGAGGCTTTCAAGGAACGAATCGCCGAGGAAGGCGCTGACTGGAACGATCCGGGCGTGGCTGCCGACTTGATCGACAATGAACTGGATTGGGTGCTCGATATCGCCAGGGAACTGGCCCCGACACTCTCTGTGGACAGCATCCGCGAGCGCATCATCAAGCGGGACACCAACATGAGCATCGACCGTTTCGGCATGGAGCTGGCTTCCTGGCTGAAGGACAAGGGCGAAGACTATCGCCTGATTCTCCTCGCCGACGAGGTGAGCCAGTTCATCAACAAGGAGCGCGACCGCTATCTCAATCTTCAGGAGATCATCACCAAGCTCTCCGAGGCTTGCTGCAACAAGGTGTGGGTGGCTTGCACCGCCCAGCAAGACCTCTCGGAGATCATGGATGACTGCAACATCGCTGAGGAAAAAGACAAGGAAGGCAAGATCAAAGGACGTTTTGAAGTCAAGGTGTCACTCAAGGGAACGCAGCCGGAAGTCATCACCCAAAAACGTATTCTCGACAAGAAAGAGGAGGTGAAGCCGGAGCTTGCCTCGCTCTACAACAAGTACAAGGCAGGATTCGACCTGCAGTTCAAGCTGCCAGCTTCCTACAGCATCTACGATTCGCAGGACGATTTCGTGGACTACTACCCGTTCGTGCCTTACCAGTTCAAGTTGATCATGCAGGTGTTCAACTCTTTCCTCGCTCTCGGCTATGTGGCCAAGGAGGTGAAGGGCAATGAACGAAGCATCATCAAGGTCATCCACTCCACCGCCAAGGCGAACGCCGAAGCTGAGTTGGGCAAGTTCATCTCTTTCGACGAACTCTACAACAACATGTTCGAGGAAGGTTTGCAGGCCCGTGGCCAGAAGGCTCGTCAGAATGCCATTGACATGGCGCGCACTTATCAGACAGACCACCCTGAGCGGACAGGGCTTGCCCTTCGTGTGGCCAATGTGCTGTTCATGATCTGCAACATCTCGCAGACAGACCAGCTGCTTTTCCCCGCAACAATCGACAATGTGACCACTCTCCTTGTCAACGACATGGACACTCCTCGTCTTACCATCAAGAACGAGGTGGAGAAAATCGTGGATTTCCTTTGCGACAACAACATCATACGTCGCGAGCAGGGCAGGCAAGGCGCTCCTGACACCTTTACCTTCTACAGCGAGGAGGAGATGAAAGTGGCTCAGCTGATCCAGAGCCAGGTGGTTGACAACAACACCCAGGCGGAACAGTTGAAAGAAATATTCAACAAGTACATCACCGCCCTCCGCAACAAGGAGCAGTACAAGACCCGCAGCTTCTCCGTGGGCCTCACCATCAAGCAGCGAACCTTCCTCTCCAACAACCCAGATGTGCAGGTGGAGTTTGTGATGGATGCGGATTATGACACAGCCGGGCAGTTGGCGTTGCAGAACAGCAACCAGAACCGCATGGTTTACTACGTGGGCCCGCAGTATCGAGACAACAAGCGTCTCTACAACGCATTCTATTGGTACTGTCAGGCTAACCGCTACATGGCGACCCCTGTGACCAGTGAAGACAATAAAAAAACGCGTGACGAGTTTGAGAAACGCGCCAACGAGCTTTACGAGGGACTCATCAAGAAGGAATTTGAGAAGATACTCGACACATGCCCCATCATTTCCGGCTTCTGTGTGATAGACGAGGCGGAGCTGGGGCAGAAACGAGGCAATGATCGCTATCGCATTGCTATGGACAAGCATCTGTCGGGCATCTACACCAAGGCTGGTCTTGTGGATAAACCGGGCATGCCACGTACCTCGGAACAGTTGAAGATGGCAATCCTCCGGCCTGTGCAGCAAGGCGATTACGATGGGATGAACGCCGGGCTTACGGAGGCGGAGCATGAAGTGGAGATTTACCTCAACAAACAGTTCGCTGAAGTCAACGTGGCGGATGTCCTGGCAAAGTTTGCCAAAGCTCCGTACGGTTGGGACAGCATCTGCACCCTGTACGTCATCAATGAGTTGGTGCGCCGTCACAATCGAGACTATGCCTATGCCAATAATCCCAACGTGGAGACGCAGACTGTGGCAGGCCGTATCGTTGGCGAGGCAAGCAAGTTCACGCTCCGCCAGGCAAAGGCCATCTCAGCGGAGATTATCCAAAGCTTTATTTCTGCCTGGCAGGAGATTTTCGGCGTTTCGGCTTTGCCGGCGACTACTGACAGTACCCAGCTGTTCCGTGCCTGTCGTGACATGGACAGCGACCGCAGCCTTGCCAAACTGATCAATGGCTACAAGGACATCGAGCGTAAGATTCCGGCATATTCATTCTGCCAGCCAGTACGTGAAGCGATTGACCTCTTCGGAACGTGGCTTGAAGAGCGTGACATGCAGAAGTTCTTCAATCAAGTCATCGCGGCGAAGGATGAGGCAAAGACGCTCGTTGACCGATGCAAGGAGGTGGTGCAGTTCACCCACGACCAGCTCGACATCTACAGGCAGCTCCTTCGTTTCCATGAAGAAAACCAGTACAATTTCCAGTTCGTGCCGGAGAATCTGCAAGGAGCGGTAAGCGACTTCTGCAAACTGAAGGACGACCCTTGGCCTATCGCTGGTCTGCGTGGCTACATCAGGCTGCAACGTCAGCTGTCGGGTGTCCTCGATGGTGTGCGGGATGGTTTGCGCCGGCAGGTGAGAGCCGCCTACGCTGAAACATTCCGGCAGTTGAGGGAAATCTGCGAGAAAAACAAAGTTGACGAGAGCATCCTGCCAAAAGAGGATGTCGTGATTCAGATTCGCACATCACCTTCCAACATTCTGCAACTGCAAAACAATCTGAACACGGATGGTTTCTATCAAGAGCAGGTGGATAGAATCATGGCTTACAATCCTCCTGCGCCTCGTCCTGAAGAGGATGACGTGAAAACGCCATTGACGTCGGAGAAGCGCATCCGTCAGGCTGCCCTCCAGACGCGCACAA